>JAFDEW010000424.1 GCA_019310125.1 Deltaproteobacteria bacterium
CGAATACACAAAGCTATTGCCTGCCTTGTAGTCATTCTCTTTTTTTTGATTGTAACGTCTATTCATACGTCGGCACAAGAGAAATCCCGACTGCTTAAGGATGACCCCAAGGCGCCGTGGCATATTGTTGCCGACGAAATTCATTATGACGACACTATAAATAAATATATTGCCAAAGGCAATGTAACCGTAACCAAACAAGACAAAAATCTGAGCGCTGATTATGTTCGTTTTGACCAAAAAAACATGAAAGCTTTTGCAAGCGGCCATGTCATCATGACCGCGGGGCAAGATATACTGACCGGAAGCCGTATGGAAATGGATTTGAATGCTGAAACGGGAACGGTATATAATGGTACGATATTCCTCCAAGAAAACCATTTCTATATAAAAGGAGACACGCTTAAAAAGGTCGGCAAGGACTCATATACTGCGGATAAAGCCAGTATCACAAGCTGTGACGGTGATCGGCCGGCATGGAAAATTACAGGTAGAAATTTAAAAATTACAATAGAAGGCTACGGCTTTGTGAAGCATTCAGCGCTTTGGGTCCGAAATGTTCCGGTACTGTATAGCCCCTTTCTTTTTTTCCCGGTAAAGTTAAAACGCCAGTCGGGTTTATTGGCCCCCCAATTTGGGTATTCGGATCGCAAAGGCACAGAATATATTCAGCCATTTTACTGGGCCATAAACCAAAGCTCAGATGCAACCTTTTATGTGGACTACATGGCAGATCGTGGGGAAAAATTAGGGCTGGAATACCGTTATGTTCTGGACGAAAGTTCAAAGGGGACCCTGATGTATGATTTTTTGAATGACAGAAAGGTAGATGACGGCTCGTTGGATTCAAGCGATAAATGGGGATATGAAGATGACGATGTGCTTCGGCCCAATTCCAACCGCTACTGGTTCAGGATGAAACATGATCAGGCGCTGCCCTTTGATTTTTCCGCAAGGCTTGACATAGACATTGTAAGCGATCAGGACTACCTTCATGAATTCAAAGATGGATTAACCGGCTTTAAAGAAACCGATGCTTATTTTCTAGAAACCTTTGGACGAGACCTGGATGATTATGATGACCCGGTAAGAACCAACAGTCTTAATTTAAACAGGATTTGGCCTGCATACAGCCTCAACGCCGAGCTCCTCTGGTATGATAATGTCATAAACCGGCGCTGGGAGAAAACGGACACAACGTTACAGAGACTGCCGTTTATAGAGTTCGACGGGGCAAAACAGAGGATTTTCAGTTCATCTTTTTATTTTGATCTTGATTCCGAATACACATACTTTTACAGGGAAGACGGTGCAAGGGGCCATCGAATGGATGCGCATCCCCGGTTTTATCTTCCCTATCGGTATAAAAACTATTTCACCATTGAGCCCTCCATAGGGGTGCGGGAGACGGCCTGGCATCTTGATAAAGACGAATACAGCCCTTCTGACAAAAAAAGCTTCAACAGACAAATATATGACACAAAATTAGATCTTTTTTCTGAAATTTATCAAGTATTTAATGTGAAAGGCAAAAGCATCGAGAAGATCAGGCATACCATAAGGCCGCAGATCATTTGGGATTATATACCTGAAAAAGACCAGGATAGATATCCGTTGTTTGATGACTCAGATGGGATTGAAATACAACCCCAGGATGAAGATTCATTATTTGACGGCATAGATCGGATTGAAAAACAAAACTTGGTCACCTATTCCATTACCAACAGGTTGACATCGAAATCCAAAGACAATAAACAAAAAAAGGAGGCACATATATTAGATAAACCCAAAGGTCATGAAAATAATCATCCGCTCAGCTATGCCTATAACCAGCTCTGTCGATTCAAGTTGGAACAAAGTTACGATATTAATAAGGAAAAAGACGATGATCCTGAGCCGTTTTCCCCGATTTACGCTGAACTTGAGCTGATTCCGGGCAGATATTTCTCAATAGATGCTGATGCCGAATGGTCCCATTACGACAACGAATTTCGATCCCGCAATATTGAATTAAACGTGTGGGATAACCGCGGGGACAAACTGTTTGTGGAATATCGGTACACCAGGGATAGCAGCGAATCGATCTACACGGACCTTCTTTTAAAAGTATCAGACAGGCTTTCGGCATACTCAGAATATGAACGGGATATTTTTAATGGTCAAATGATAAGGTACAGCCTGGGTTTTTTGTACGAATCTCAATGCTGGTCGTTGGATTTTCGTTTGGTAAAAGATGAGAATGATTATAAGTATCAATTTATGATTAATCTTTCCGGATTAGGAGAAATTAACTAAAAAACATTAAGGTACACATTTCCGGATAAACCGGAAAAAAACTAATTGCCACAACAACCACAACGTTTAAAATTGACGGTTTCGTAAAAAGTCCAACTTCTGCGTTGTGCTGCATTTCGCAATCATTCAACGTACGAAAAGTACGCCTCATGATTACAAAATTTGCACGCCTTGAATTTGAACTTCTGGACATATTCAACCGAAGAGAATATATGAACAGTTAAATGACCCCATCAAAGCTGACATATTCCTGGTATGTTCTGCATACCAAAAGCAGGTTCGAAAACGTGGTAAATGAAGGCCTGGTCAAAAAATCCATAGAGGTTTTTCTTCCAAAGATTCAGGTTAGAAGTAAACGCCGTGATCGAAAGGCGATGATCAGAGTACCGCTTTTCCCCGGATACCTGTTTGTAAAAAGCGATCTTAACCCTTATAAACATCTTGAAATTGTAAAAACAGTCGGTGCGGTCCGTTTAATAGGAAACAAAGACGGCCCGATTCCCGTCCCATCCGAAACCATAAAATCTTTGGAGATCATGATCGGAGGGAACAATACGGTTATAACCGGCTCCCGTTTTAAAAAAGGAGACCGGGTGGTAGTGGTTTATGGCCCCTTTACCGGTGTGACCGGAACGTTTGTCCGATACAGGGGAAAAGGGCGTGTCATCGTTAATATCGAAGCACTGGGGCAGTTTGCCGGGGCAGAGGTGAGTGAAGAAGATATTGAAAAACTGCCTGATATTTTATCCTAACGAAGGAGGATATATGAACAAATCAGAGCTCATCATGACTTTGAAAACAGAAGCAAAAATCTCCAAATTAGAAGCTGCAACGGTTGTTCAGATATTTTTCGACTCCATGACCGACGCTATGGCAAAAGGAGACCGTATTGAAGTTCGTGGTCTATGCAGTTTTTTTATTAAAAACCACAAAAGCTATGCCGGTCGAAATCCTAAAACCGGAGAAAAAGTTATCATAAAACCAAAGAAACTGCCGTTTTTTAAAGCTGGAAAAGAATTAAAAGAACGGGTAAATTGCTAAATTTGTGTCTGTTTATGAATCGACATTTGGATTTAAGTCGATATTGGGCCAAGAACAGCCCATACGACTATTAACCACTCTGCTTCAAAATGGGACCATACCTCACGCTCTTCTTTTTATCGGGATTGAAGGAGTGGGCAAACGGACCGCAGCCATGGCTTTGGCTATGGCGTGTAATTGCAAGGCCATAAAACCGGAGCATTTTTCAGAACGGATGAAAATTCGATCTGACGGTAACATTCCATCTGATCAAATAAAAACCATTAGCCCATGCGGCCGCTGCAATTCCTGCCGGAAAATCGAATCGGGGAATCACCCGGATATCATTGTGCTTAACCCGTCGGGTCCTTTTATCAGGATTGGTCAAATCCGTGAACTTTGCGGAACGCTTGCCATGAAACCTTACGAGGCGAGATTACGTGTGGTCATAATTTCAGATGCCCAGACCATGAATCTTTCAGCAGGGAATGCCCTTCTCAAGTTGCTGGAGGAACCTCCGGATCGAACGATTTTGATACTAACCGCCTTGCAG
>JAFDEW010000109.1 GCA_019310125.1 Deltaproteobacteria bacterium
GTCCCGTGTGGCTGCTAGTATTTCATGATAGGCCTTTTTCACAGCCTCAGGAGAATCAAGATTGAGGTGAACGCCTCCGATATCGCTCTTATGGAGAATCTCCGGGGAGCTGATTTTAAGCGCCACCGGAAATCCCTGCTCAAGGGCTATCTGAACGGCGCTGTCGGGACCGTCTGCCTGCCCATAGCCGATGCAGGGCAACCCCTGTTCTGAAATGCGGGTGAGTGCCTGGTAGGGCGACAATTGACGGCCGGCTACGGGAACAGTGAGTGTGGGTTTTTGTGGCGGCGCCAGGTTTTTTCGTTCAATAACCTGCGCAAGTGCTTTTACCCCGCGTTCCGGTGTGGGGAATACGGGTATGCCTTTAAGATGCATGAGTTCACGTTCATGACGTTCCACATCTGCTCCGCCGAGAAAAATAACCAACTCATTGGCTCCGGGGGTTACCACGCGGGAAGCATCTTCTACGGGGTCGCCAAAAATCACTCCCAACGTGTCGTAATGCTTCCGGGTTACCTCCATAACGTCACCGAACATCCGGGCGGTGGCATCACCGGTTAAATCAATAGGATTTGACTTTATGGCGTGAGCTGGAATAAGCGGGGTAATGGCCGCCACAACCGCTTCAGAGAGAGGAGAAACATCAAGGCCTTCCTGTTCCGCCTGATCTGTACCGAGAATAGCAGCCCCGCCGGAGGTTGTAATAAAGAGAATACGGTTGCCTTTGGGCGGTTTCAGATAAGCCAGAGCTTTGGCAAAATCATAAAATTCCTCTATAGTATAAGCGCGGCAGAGGTTATATCTGTCAAAAAGTGCGTCATAGATTGCATCAGCACCTGCCAGTGCCTTGGTATGGGATTCGGCGGCCACTTTGCCTTTGGGCGTGCGGCCCGACTTAAGGACAACCAGCGGTTTTTGAAGCTGTTCCACCGCTTTGATGAAGTGCTCGGGCCGTTTTATCCCTTCGATATATGCAGCGATAACCTCGGTGCTTTGATCCTGGTTAAAATAGGCGATCAGATCCGCTTCGTCTACGTCGGCCCGGTTGCCCATACTAACGAAACTGGCTGTACCCAGCTTCTCTTCGGATAACCAGTCCATCATTGCAGCGCCCACGGTACCGCTTTGGGAAATAAGTGCGATCTTGCCCTTGTGGGTTAACAACGGCCAGGAAGCACATACAGGGCAATGAGGATTGTTTACGCCCTGGCAGTTGGGTCCGATGATACGAATGTCATACCTTTTAGCAATGTCAACGACCTGTTGTTGAAGAACCTCTCCCTCGGGTCCTGCTTCGCTGAAGCCGCCGGTAATGATCACCGCGCCCTTGACTCCCTTTTGGCCGCACTCCTCCACGGCCTGGGGTACGAATCGGGCCGGAATGATGATAACGGCCATGTCCGGCGCTTCTGCAATATCTTTAACGCTCACATGGCAGGGGAGACCCAGGACAGCATCGGCCTTGGGGTTGATGGGGTAAACAGCTCCCTGAAAGCCGCTGTCCAGAATGTTTTTCATAATTTCATGACCCAGTTTGTCCGGGCTGGTGGATGCGCCGATAACTGCGATGCTTTTGGGTCTTAAAATGGCACCTAACTTTTTTACGGGATTTCCTGCCCCCATGGCTTACCCCCTAAATTCCTGCCTTTTTTGCCACGCGGCTGTTGAATTTTTCGGCATTGATGATAAAACGCTGGTGGGTTGCCTCGCCGATCTTATCCACTTCATCAAAGCCTTCCACCTCAAAAGTAAGTTTGCTGCCATCCACCTCGGTCAAGCTGGCGTTGAACCGAACTTTCATACCCAGGGGCGTAGCTGCCATGTGTTTGAATTTCATTCCGATTCCAACGGTTTGCTCACCTTCACCCAGGTGGGAAAGAACCAGATCCGCACAAACTTCCTCAATATGTCCTACCATGGCTCGAGTGGCATATACATTGGGCACATGGGGGTAGACTTTTTGTGCTGACATTTCCTCGGTTGTTTCTCTCTCTATTTGGTGAGTCATGCCTACCTTTAATTCTTCAGTCATTTTTCCTCCATTAAATATTTTACGATCTGGCAATTATATAACTTATTGAAAAAACAATATTTTATTGTTAACAACAGGCTTGTGCCATCCACATGGAAGAATGGAATGATGGGATGTTGAGGGTAAAAGCGGAAACAACCTATTTAAATTGTTAAAAACTCCTTCAAATCCATTACTCCATTATTCCAACCGGGACGAAGCCCCTGAGTCCACACAACAGGGTTGTATATCATAAAACGAATAAAAATCAAAGAATGAATAATATTTATTTTTTTGTATTAAGTCAATAGACATTTTACTGGGTTTCGGCGGATTTAATGCAAAGCGGTTTGTTGTTGGAATATGTGTGGCAGATTGCGGCATTTCAACATATGAGATACTAGAGTATTGGAATGCTAAGGGGAGTAACTTCTTAATAAATTGTGTAGGCGGATCAATAGGATCATTACATACACCAGAATTTATTGAGAAGTTATTCAGGGAATGATTAACAACTTGTTTTTATAAAGGTAAATGACTTTCAATTACCAATAGACTTGATTTACAGCAGGTTTCGGCGGGGTGTAAATCAAGGACGCTGGCAGTTAGCTGAGGAAACGGCAGTATATGGCGTAAATGATGAATCGTTCCCTCGAGGCTGGCCCATTACTACTGAACATGCTTCCTGACACCTGAAACCTGACACCTGAAACCAAATAGCCATGGCAATCTTAGCAAACAACAGTCTTGATTTACAGCCGGTTTCGGTGGGTATGGATCATACGACTTCAAGTTCTGACTCACTTGTCAGTCCAAAAAGTATTTCCCGAAAGTGGGGGTGACCCAGCAGCTGTTCTCCGGTTCCAACAAGGGTGATTTTTCCATTTTCGATAAGAAACGCTTTGGTGGCCACTCTTAATATTCGGCGTACATGCTGGCCGGCCAGAAAAAGAGTAATTCCGTGATCACGAATTATCTTCAGCGTATTACAGAGACGGTTCACATCTTTTGGGGCCAGACCCAGAAAAGGATCGTCCAGCAGTAGAAGACGGGGATTGCTCATCAGCCCTCGGGCAATGGTCAGCATTCTTTTTTGTCCTCCGCTCAAGGTTCCTGCCATTTTCCGGCGTTTTTCCGCCAGAACAGGAAAGATTTCGAATACAAAAGACATCAGGTCGTTCCTTTTTTTTCTGGCGACATAGGCGCCGACTTCCAGGTTTTCCAGAACACTCATAAGAGGAAAGACATTCATGCCTTCGGACACATAAACCAGACCCCGGCGAACCACCTCGTGTGCCGGAAGCGTCTGAATAGGCTCGTGTTGATAGGTGATAACGCCCTGAACCGGGCGCAGTATACCGGCAATGGCTTTCATAACCGTAGTCTTGCCGGACCCGTTGGGACCTACAATGGAAACAATCTGGCCGGCACACACCGTCAGGTTAACCTGTTGTAACACTTGAATGCCCTTATAATACACATTCAGATTGCAAACCTTCATAAGCGGTTTGAGAGTATCCATATAAAACCTTTCTCAGGGGTTAAGGGTTGACGGTCTCGTAAAAAGTCCAACTTCTGCGTTGTGCTGCATTTCGCAATCATTCAACGTACGAAAAGTACGCTTCATGATTACAAAATTTGCACGCCTTGAATTTGAACTTTTTATGAAACCGTCTAAATCGGACTTTTTACGAGTTCATCAGGGTTGAGACCTTTGCAAAACGTTCCCTTTTGCCCAATTCCTGCGTCAGGCTCAAATTTTAATCCTCAAAATACTCAATGTATTCCTGTGGTTAAAATTCTCGCGTTGACTCGGGGCGTCCATGCCCCTCGCCCTTACGGGCAGCTTGACAGCTGTCCAATTCTGCTGTCCTGCAGAATTGTCCTTGGCCTTGAACCCCGGTTAAATAATAAAAACAGATTTAACTGGGCAGGCAAAATTGAACGTTTTTCAAAGGTCTCAGGTTATGGGATCGGGAACATCAACAGAAAATCTGACCGTTGACTCCTGTTTCTCGGCCCTCTTTATTTTGTCTTGAAAAACCTGGTCCTTCCCCGCAATGCGGGATCTTCGATGGGCCAAGCCTGTCCCGCATTGCGGGAGTCAGAGATATATGGCTCTGCCTTGGATTTTGTGTCTAAAATCACAAATTCCAAGCACCAAATTCCAAATAAATCTCAAATTACAATATTCAATGACCAAAACCTTTCAGGACGAAACAGTGTTTGGAATTTCGAATTTCGGTCATTGCAAATTGTTTGATATTTGTGATTTGTTATTTGTAATTTTTGAACTTCCAAGAAAGCAAATCCCCTCTGGGGATAAAACAAAGCCTGGTCCTTTGGGCCAGGAGTCTTTATTCTTCCTGGTATTGCAGGCCCAGGTAAGCACGGCCCACCTCCCGGCTTTTCATGACCTGATTGGGTGGGCCCTCTGCAATCTTTTCTCCGTGATCAAGGACCAGAAGACGGTCTGAAACTTTTAAGCTTAAAGTTAGAAAGTGATCGATAATCAAAAGGGTTACCCCTCTTTCGCGGACCCGGTTAATCAATTGCACCGCCTGTTTTACTAATACAGGGCTGAATCCCGCAGCCACTTCGTCCAAAAGCAGTAGTTTCGGACGGGTGGCAAGCGCACGAGCCAGATCGAGCCGGCGTTTTTCACTGAGCGTAAGATCCTCGGCAAGAGTTTCGGCTTTATGAGGAATACCTACTACTTCCAGAAGCTCCCTTGCTATTTGCACATCTTCAGGCCCTGTGTGAAGACGAAAGCCTTTGCCAAAGAGGTGTCCAACCAGTATGTTGTTCAAAGCCGTCATCTTAATAAACGGTCGTGACGACTGAAAAGTTCTGCTGATTCCCAAGCGGCAGATACGGTCAGGTTTGAGACCGGTAATCTTCTTACCCTCAAACAGAATGTCGCCGCTACTGGGCTTTAAACGGCCGCTGATAATATTGAACAAAGTTGTTTTTCCGGCGCCGTTGGGTCCAACCAGGCCGACAATCTCTCCTTGGTTGATAGCAAAATCGATTCCGTTCAGCGCGTTAAAATCGTTGAATTTTTTAGTTATTGCTTGCAGCTCTAATAGTTTCACTATATGTTCTGTTCTTTTTTACGAACCCTTATGGTTGGGTTTGTATGATGGAGTCGCTGATTATCTATGGAGCTATTGAATCGAGAAACTTCCCAACCCTCCAATTCTCTGTATCAGAAAAATTGTGATCAATGAAACAATTTTTAATTAAATTGAGCGTTTTCTTATGAAAGGATAACGCTTGACAATGCTGCGTCAGTTATATAGTAAAACCGAGAATAATGATACGTTAAAAAGTTTGTAGATTATAGATCACAAAACCAATGATGAAAGGAGATTCGAGCATGAACATTTTGTTTTTTGGGCCAAACGGCAGCGGCAAAGGAACCCAGGGAGCCATTTTAAAGGATAAATATAGTACCCCTCATATTGAGTCCGGAGCTATTTTTCGTGATAATATCTCGAAGGGGTCCGAACTCGGAACAAAAGCCAAGGAATATATCGACAAGGGCGATCTGGTACCGGATGAGATTACCATCCCAATGATACTCGACCGTCTCAAACAGGATGATTGTAAAAACGGCTGGCTTCTGGACGGGTTTCCGAGAAACAAGAACCAGGCGATCAAACTTGATGAATCACTCAAAGAGGCCAGTATAGCACTCGATATTGTCGTGGAAATACTTCTGGACCGAGAAATTGCAAAAAACAGGATCATGGGGCGCAGGCTCTGTGTCAATGATAATAACCATCCCAATAACATCTACATTGATGCCATCAAACCCGACGGGGATAAATGCCGTGTTTGCGGCGGTGATTTAAAGACCAGAGATGATGATCAGGATGAAGATGCAATCAACAAACGGCACGGTATATACTATGACGCCGACACCGGAACCCTTGCATCCGCATACTATTTTAGAGACCTTGCCGCCAAAGAAGGTTCAATGAAATATATTACGCTGGACGGCGCACCGAGCGTACCAGAGGTGACGGCAGAGCTTGTTTCAAAGTTGTAAAATTTTAATACACACGACTTTTAAAAGCCCCTGTCTCGTAAGGCGAAAAATTTGTGTTAAAAAACTAACCGTTCACAGGTTCAGGGTTCAACGTTCAAGGTTAAGGACAAAGAAGGCATTGCAGATCCGAAGTCCTAGTTATAAAGGTTTATTTTCCCAAGTAATTGCCAATTGAGCTTCAGATTTTGGATTAGGCCTGACGAAACTGACGCTTTTCTCGTAATTACACGTCTCAAATGCAGTCCGGGTACGAGAATGGAACCTTGAACCCCTGAACCTTTGAACCCGTGAACGCCTACTAAAAAACAAACAACCGTGAACGCTTTTTTTGTGCAATGTGTCCGTGATCTGATTTTTCAGTCCGGACACATTTTTTTGCAAAATTTTTGACCGGATGTTTTTTTTTATCACATAATAAATATTTTTACTTGCCAATGAGTAGATTAATATATATATAAATTAGTTTATTATTAAGAAAAAAATAACCATCGGAAATAATGTTTAATTTGAGACGAACGTCGGGATTAGGTAAACGGGAGCTTTTTAAAAGATCTTAATTTGCCGCTGATGGAAAAAAGGAGGCGAATCATTTGAAGGATATTCAGGTCAAGGTTTTTGACAATGACCTTGAAAAAGCCATGCGCATTTTGAAAAAAAAGGTTCAAAATGACGGGCTTTTTAAACGATTAAAAATGAAGAAAGCTTATGAAAAACCGAGTGAACACCGGCGCCGCAAACAGCGCGAAGCTTTACGGAGGCAGAGAATTGCGGCTTCTAGAAACAGATACCGCAGAAGATAATATCAAATCTTAATTCGTTTTTTGAACCCGGCAAATATATTAATTCTGCCGGGTTTTTTCTGTGAAAATGACAACAAAAGATTCCTACAAAAATTGTCTGGATACCATATATAGTCTTAGAAGATACGGCATTATACTTGGGTTAGATACGATTAGAACTATTCTTCAAGGCCTGGGAAATCCACAGGATACATTTAATTCCATTCATGTGGCCGGGACCAATGGAAAGGGATCAATCGCTTCCGCTCTTGCTACAATTCTCCATATCTCCGGATATAAGGTCGGACTGTATACATCCCCGCATTTGGTCAGGTTCAATGAAAGAATCTGTATAAACAACCGGCAGGTTACTAATGAGGATGTGATTGCATCTTATGAGGCCGTGAAAAGCGTACATAACGGCTCCCGAGAACCGACTTTTTTTGAGTTTGCAACTGCCATGGCCTTTTATGAATTCGGCAAGCAGAATGTTGATTGGGCCGTCATCGAGACCGGTATGGGGGGGCGGCTTGACGCGACCAACATCATAAAACCGGCCCTTTCTATAATAACAAATATATCCCTTGAACATAAAACCTTTCTGGGGAATACCATCGCCGAGATTACCCGTGAAAAAGGGGGCATTATAAAAAATAAGGTTCCTGTTGTAACCGGCGTAAAACAAAAAAATGCGATTTCAGTGTTAAAAACCATCGCCGATTCTAACTTTGCACAATTTCATCGGTTTGGAGAGGCATTCCGTATTCGAAGAACCAATGGAACATTTAACTATTTTGGATTAGAAAATGTATGGCGAAACATACAAACCGGGTTAAACGGTGCCCACCAGATCGATAACGCAGCGCTGGTTCTTGCCTCATGTGAAATACTGAATAAAAACAATCTCGGTCTTACCCTGCAACATATCAAGGACGGCCTGGTACAAAACAGATGGCCGGGAAGACTGGAGATCGTCTCCGAGTCTCCGCTTATCCTTCTTGACGGTGCCCATAATTTTATCGCCGCCCGCAATCTTGCAGGATATCTGTCCGAGAATCTATCTGATCGAAATATAACCCTGGTTATCGGCATACTGGATGACAAGCCCTGTGCTCCCATGCTTAAAAGCCTAGTTCCTCTCTGTAGTAAAGTCATATTAACACGCCCGAAAATTGATCGGGCCTTGCCTCCGGAAAAGATTTACCCTATTGCGAAAGAAATAATTTCCGACATACAGATTATCCCTGATGTGGATAAGGCCGTGATCCATGCAATTGAAACCGCATCACCGAAAGATGCAATCTGTATCGCGGG
>JAFDEW010000425.1 GCA_019310125.1 Deltaproteobacteria bacterium
CAATCTGTATCCTTTTAAAGATACGATTTCACAACCCGACGTCACCGTTGAAAAGGCTCGTGGGAATATCGATATCGGCGGGCCATGTATGATAAGGGCTTCGGCCAAAAATTACATAAGAGTGGCATCTGTTGTTGATCCCTCCGACTATAAATCCATTCTGTCCGAGATGAAAGCGAATCACGGATCCATATCGCTGGAACTTCGTTTTCGGCTGGCACAAAAGGCGTTTGAATATACCGCCGTCTACGACCGTACGATTGCCGACTTCTTGGGTTCCAGAGCCATTGAGGATGCAACAAAATGTTATGAATATTAGGAGACGCCATCACCGTTATCTATCACAATCTAAGCCGAACAAGCTGGAACAAAAAGCGTATCACCAAACAACGAAAACGATAATATTCTTTCGTGCGGTTAATATTTCGTGTTTTCGGGGTGATATTTAACAATTTTCTGCCGGAAAAAAAGGAGAAAACAATGACACAGGATCTGAAAAAAATGTATCGAACGATAATGGATGACCATTTTTCTCCCAATATGGAAATCAGTTTTGTGGATCAGGATAAACGGCAAACCCTGTTTTATGAAAAAGTTGCCTGGACCATCGATAACATCCAAAAAGGGTTAAGATACGGTGAAAATCCCGGTCAGGAAGCAGCACTTTACAAGTTGGTAAACGGAAACCTGATTCTGGGGGAGACCGAAACCATTCAGCCGGGCCAATATCTGGCTTCAGATATTGAACTGCTGCAATCCGGGAAGCATCCCGGCAAAACCAATCTGACCGATGCGGACAATTCCTTGAACATCCTGAGATATTTTGTGGATAAACCCACGGCGGTCATTGTCAAGCACAACAATCCCTGTGGTGTTGCCAGATCCGACACATTGGCAGACGCATATCAAAAGGCAAACATTGCAGACCGGGTGGCGGCCTTTGGAGGATGTATTTCACTAAACAGAGCGGTTGACCGGGCAACGGCTCAAGCCATTACCGAACAATACGCCGAAGTTGTGGTTGCTCCGGATTTTGAAGAAGGGATCATGGATATTTTTGCCAAGAAAAAAAATCTCAGGGTTATCCGTATTGCGAATATTGACCGGTTGCAGACATTTGTGGGGAAAAGATGTGTGGAATTCAAAAGCTTGATAGACGGCGGTATTATCGCCCAATGGTCTTTTGTTCCCGCCGCTCGCAGTCAGGCGGATCTAAAACTTGCCGAATGCGATTATAAGGGTAAGCATTACCGGATCAGCCGGGCGCCCACCGAACAGGAATACGAAAACATGCTCTTTGGATGGCTGGTGGAATCCGGGGTTACATCAAATTCAGTGATTTATGTTAAAGACCAAGTCACCGTGGGCATCGGAACCGGTGAGCAGGACCGGGTGGGCGTCGCAGAAATTGCAAGAGACAAGGCTTATCGAAAGCTGGCCGACCGTTACTGCTTTGAAATGCATGGTATTCCCTATAACGATCTAAAAGATGAAGATAAGAAGGCGGAAATTGATGATAAGGTCTCCAATGAAAACGGCGGGCTGATTGGCGCTGCCATGGTCAGTGATGCCTTTTTTCCGTTTAGAGACGGGGTGGACGTGGGGCTCGGGGAAGGGGTGACTTCCGTAATTCAACCGGGCGGATCAGAAAATGACTACCAGTCCATCGAGGCCTGCAACGAGGCCGGCGCGACAATGGTCTATACCGGGCAGAGGAGTTTCAAACATTAAAGGATTGCTGGGGCAGCGACGAGGTTGTCCCACTAAAAAATATTTTAAAATTGGAAAGTTGACATTGGATATTAATTGCCCCGCCAAAGGCTGTTGGCGGGGGTTTTTTGTCCGTCGTTATGAGCCCTTGTGTATGAGTTTGTACGATGCAGTTGCTGATTATTCATGGAGCGGTTGAATTAAAAAAACTCCCCGACGCCTCAATTATATTTGATAGGCAACTAGTGTATCTTCATCAAATACTTTGTTCTTATCTGATATGGTATACCCTAAAGCTAAAACAATCTTTCGTTTTGTTTCTATTCTGCATGTCCTGCCTTGCTCTATCCGCGTAATGGTTGCCGGTGATACATTGGCCTTTCTGGCAAGTTCGGCCTTGCTTACCATGAGAGATTCTCGTAATTTTCTCAGGGAGTTGTTATTCATTTCATAACCTCTGGAACCAGCGTGTCTTCACGTTGAATATTATAATGTATATTTTCTGGATGTTTTATAGTTAGTGTCCATCCATAAATGGTCTTTTTGCCCAATCTTAAGCGTTATGCTCAAAAAATAATCCTCGAAATATCAACTATATGTCTGCGGTTATTTTTTTCGCATGCCTTGATCTTGAACAAAAATCCTCATTTCTGGATGGACACTAGTTACATTAAAATTATTTCGTCGACCTAAACATCCTCGATATCCGGAAATTCGTTTCCAGAAAACGCGGCAAATAAGCAGACCATAATAACACACAGACAAAA
>JAFDEW010000110.1 GCA_019310125.1 Deltaproteobacteria bacterium
TTAAAAATGCGGAAAAAAACGTTTTGCTATTATTGCGGCACACGGCTCACAGAAAAAATTTGCGAAGGCAGTCTCCGGCTTTTCTGTGAGCACTGTGATGAACCGATTTATGAAAACCCCATACCTGCCAGCTGTCTTGTTGTGGTGGACAACAGGAACAGGGTTCTTCTCGTAAAACGAAGTGTAGCGCCTAAAAAAGGATTCTGGTGTCTTCCGGGTGGGTTCATGGAGCTGGGTGAATCTCCTGAAAAGGCGGCATTAAGAGAACTTAAAGAAGAAACAGGGCTTTCAGGCCGGATTGAAATGCTCCTGGGTGTGTCCTCAAATCCAAGCGCCCTGTACCACACAGTCCTTATGGTCGGCTATCTTATTAGACAGTATACCGGCACGCTTATCGCCGGTGATGATGCGGATGATGCGGTCTATCTTCATTATGACGAACTACCGGAAATCGCCTTTGAAAGCCACGAAAGATTCATAAGAATGTATTACGCCTTATATGAGTCTGTTGAATAATGAGGATTTTTGTTCAAGATCAAGGCATACGAAAAAAATAACCACCCCAGTACGATCTGCCGGACCTACGGGGCAGGCAGGCATATATTTGATATTCCGAGGATTATTTTTTGAGCACAACACAGAAGTTGGGCTTTTTACGAAACCGTCAATTTTGCCTTGGCTTCCTCCCACAATTCGTCCTTCTCCTCCTGGGATACCGATTCTATGTTTCTTCGACTTTCTGCGATCAGTTTTTCCATATATTTAAAGCGGTTTTCAAATTTTTTTGTTGAATTTCTTAATGCTGTTTCAGGGTGAATGTGTGCAAACCGGGCAACATTTACGAGTGTGAAAAGCACATCTCCAAATTCTAACGCCAAAAGATCTTGATCTATTGGGGATAGATTCTCCCTTTCCAACACGGCTTTGAATTCAGACCATTCCTCTTCGACTTTCTGCATAACACCGGAAATGTCATTCCAGTCAAATCCTGTTTTGGCCGCACGCTCGGAAATTCTGTAAGCACGCATCAGGGCCGGAAACCCGGCCGGGACTGAGTCTAAAATCGAAGCCTCTTTAGCAAGGCTTTTTTCTTCCTTTTTTATCTGATGCCACAGCACCCTCACGTCTTCCACAGTGTCAACGCTCTCGTTACCAAAAACATGGGGGTGACGACGAGTCATCTTCTCAACATTTAAATCAACGACATCCTTGATATTAAAATGACCCATTTCCCGGAACAGACCCGATAGAAAAAGGATATGAAACAATACATCACCAAGCTCTTCACAGACGCCGTCAGGGTCTTTTGATTCAATGGCATCAACAAGTTCGTATACCTCTTCCAGCAAATAAACCGCTAGGGTCTTAGGTGTCTGCTCTCTGTCCCAGGGGCATCCGTTTTTACTCCTTAATCTTTCAATCAATTCGATTATGGAATTTATTTCCATCTTGGCCTGTTCCCGCTAAATAAACGTCTTGGAATTTCTACAACCTGTTGTAATTATAAACTTTTTGGTATTAATTTTCAGCAGCATAGATCTGGAATGATGGAATGTTGGAATGTTGGAAAGAAAAGCTGAATCACGCCGTGGGCGTGACCATTTTTAAAACCCTTCATTCCTCTTACCCTATTATTCCAGTATTCCAAAATTCCATTATTCCAATTGTGAGCGAAGCGAACTAAGTTCATTCTATTTGTTTTTTTCCCAAGCTTTTTTTATTGTCGCTATCTTAGTTGAAAAATCATGTTTCATATCTTTGGAGATCACTTTGGCCATCTTTTCGGAGACCAGTGTCACATAAGGAGAAAGCAGGGAATCTTTGATGACAGGTGTACCCTTGGGGAGAAAAGCGGTCAATGCAATTAACAAAACTGAAACAATCAGTATGCCTTTCATGGCACCGAACATAGCACCGCTAACACGATCAAGCCAACCCAGAAATACTATTTTAAGCAGGTAATTTATGATGATACCCAGAATGCTGATAATAATGAAAACGCCGCAAAAAATGATCAAAAAACTCAATATGTTAAGGTATCCGGCGTTGGCAATCCATTTTGATAAAGGCTTTGCAAGAACCGGGTAATAAGTGTAAGCCGCATAGAATCCGCCGAATACACCAATTATAGAAGATAATTCCTTAACAAGACCTCTAAAAATACCTCTTATCAAGCAATAGCCCAAAATAACGATAACGATTATATCAAATAAATTCATAGCACACCTTTATATCAGTTTATGATATGAGACTTTTGAAAGTGATATCGGAATATAACAATTTATTTTGGAAACTAACAAAATATAAATAAAATCAAAAAGATAAAATTTGCTACAAATAATAACGCAAATTAACAAAGCAGATATTTCGAGTCAAGATATTTTTCTTTTTCTCTTGTATCTTAAATTTGGTGTTTGCAATAGTTAAAAAAACTATGATATGTGGAAATCTTAAAACATGCCCTAAAGAGGGAATGGGTTCAACCTTAAGATATGGACGAAGTCACTGAAAATAATCAGACCAGATTGACCTTTTTAGATTTAGATCTGGCTATGCAACTTTTCGGCGAGCATAACAGCAACCTTAAAAGAATAGCAGACACAATAGACGTCGCTATCCATGCCAGGGGTAATAGTATCCTTATTCAGGGGGATACTGTTAAAAGACGCCTTGCCCAAAATATACTTAAACAGCTTTACGGCCTGTTAAAAGATAAATTTCCGGTTTATCCGAACGATGTTGATTATGCAATCAGGATTCTGAGCGGAGATGACCGTATTAAAATCAAGGATATTTTTCTGGATACGGTCTATATTACCTCGAAAAAGCGTAATGTAATTCCCAAAAGCCTTGCCCAAAAAGAATACATAGATGCCATTCGCACCTCTGATATGGTTTTCGGTATCGGCCCTGCCGGCACAGGTAAAACTTATCTTGCCATGGCCATGGCGGTTGCAGCACTTTCAAAAGGGACAGTTAACCGTATAATCCTCACCCGACCTGCGGTGGAAGCCGGGGAAGCGCTCGGATTTCTACCCGGAGATCTTGCGGAAAAGGTGGATCCGTATTTAAGACCTCTTTATGATGCGCTTCACGATATGATGCGATTTGAAAAAGTGTCGAATTTAATAGAACGGGGGGTTATAGAAGTGGCGCCTCTTGCGTTTATGCGAGGCAGAACCCTAAACGATTCTTTCATTATTTTAGATGAAGCCCAAAATACAACTCCTGAGCAGATGAAGATGTTCCTGACCCGGATAGGATTTAGTTCCAAAGCGGTTATCACAGGAGACATAACCCAGATCGACCTTCCTGTAGAGAAACCTTCAGGGCTTATTGAAGCAAAAAATATACTTCAGGGAATAGACGGGATAAAATTTATCTTTTTTTCAAAAAAAGATGTGGTAAGACACGGCTTGGTCCAGAAAATTATCAAAGCATATGAAGATCTGGATGCCAGCAGAAAAAAATAATCACAAATTGCAATGAAAATTAAAAAAAACAAAATATCTTTAATATCTTTAAAAAAGTTTTTTGGGACCAGCGACCACGTCCGATGGAGTATCCTCATCGGTGTTACAATAATTTTCACCATTCTCCTTTATCCTAATCTTGTTGTCAAAAAGCATTCTTACAAATTAGGTGATGTTGCCGAGAAGAATATCAAGGCCACAAAAGATTTTTTAATCGAAGACAAAGATGCCACAGAAGTCAACCGTAGGGAGGCTGTGGCAAAGGTTTTAACCGTTTATGACCATGATGTAACCCTATCCCAAACCATCAACCGGAATGTAAAAAAGGCCTTTAATGATATTCGGACGGTTTTTAACGCCGAAAAAAACCAGGATAAGATTGCGCTAATACCATCAGAAACCGCTTCAACCGGTACAATTGCGACATCCGTCCATGATCTTTTATGGCAACAAAAAGCCGACTTTGAAGAAAAAATCGGCATTTCTGTGAGTGACGGCGCTTATAACATTCTAGAAAAAGAAAACTTTCTTCCAAATATCGCAACGCTTATTTGCAGCATTTTGAAAGAAATATTGGATAACGGTGTGGTTACAAACAAGGAGCTTATTTTAAAAGAAACCGATAACGGTATAATTTTAAGGGATATCAGTACAAAAAAAGAACTGGTTGTTAATAACTTAAAACATTTTTACGGTCTTGATCAGGCCAAAACCATGGTCAAAATTATAGGTCAACCCCTCCTCGAAAACATTGATTATACCCTGCGAAATATGATTGTCGATTTCGCACAAAGACTTGTCCAGCCCAACATCACTTTAAACAGAAGTGAAACCGAGGAACGGAAAAAAAGAGCCGAGGCCGAAATCAAGCCGGTATTTCACAAGATAAAAGCCGGGGAAATGCTTTTGCGCGAAGGAGAAAGAGTTACAAAAGTCCAGATGTTAAAACTCAAGGCCTACCAGGAAGGGATAAAAAATGAACAGATTTTATCAAGTTCCATTGGATCCGCATTGATAATCCTATGCATCCTGATGACCACCTATATTCTTTATATACATCGTCAAAGCCGGACTGATCTTACCAATAACAAAAATCTGCTCTTTATCGCCAACGTTTTAGTAACCTTTTTTTTCATTGCCAGGATATCAGCATCTTTTGCTGAATCTGTAGCCCATTATACATCTTTCCCCATATCGGCATCATCAATTGCTTATGGTATTCCCCTTGCTTCAGGCGCCATGACCATCTGCCTGTTTTTGGGCCTTGAACTTGCGATCCCCATGGCCATGATAACTGCAATCGGCACAGCCATCATTTTTAAAAATAGATTTGATATTTTTCTCTATTTTCTGATCAACAGTTCAATGGCGGCATTCTGGATGCAGAACTGCCGGGAACGCAAAGTATTCATAAAGGCCGGTTTAAAGCTCGGAGTAATGAATGTTATACTTGTAACGGTTATAAATAGTTATCTAGGAGGTTCCTCCATTACCAAACTTCTGTGGGACTGGGCCTTTGCATTTACGGGAGGTGTGGGAGCAGGAATTGTCACCGCCGGCATCACACCGCTGATAGAAATAGCCTTTGGCTATACAACTGATATCAAACTCCTTGAACTTGCAAACCTTGATCAGCCGATCCTCAGGAGACTTATGATAGAAGCTCCGGGAACCTATCATCATTCCGTGGTTGTCGGCACCATGGTCGAAGCAGCGGCTTCCGAAATCGATGCGAATTCTCTGCTTGCCAAAGTCTGTGGGTATTATCACGATATCGGCAAGATAAAAAAACCACTCTATTTTATCGAAAACCAGACCAACGGCATTAATAGACATGACAAGCTTGCCCCATCCATGTCAAGCCTTATCCTGATCGCTCACATTAAAGACGGCGTTGAGATCGCCATAAAAAATAAACTCGGCCAGGTCATCATCGACACAATCAGGCAATCCCACGGAACGAGCCTTATTAGCTTTTTTTATGAAAAAGCAAAGCAGTTAAAAGGTGAAGACGCAGTAAATATCGACAACTTCAGATATCCGGGCCCAAAACCTCAGACCCGTGAAGCCGGTCTTGTCATGCTGGCGGACATGGTTGAAGCAGCATCAAGAACAATTGCCAATCCCACACCATCCAAAATCCGGGGGCTTGTACAACACCTGATAAACAAGGCATTTTCGGACGGTCAGTTAGACGATTGTGAGCTGACATTGAAGGACCTGCATAAGATTGCAAAAAGCTTTTATAACATATTATCAGGAATGTACCACCACCGCATTGAATATCCCGAAACACCTCTCCTTGCCAACGGAAAGGAAAAAAATGGAAGTCCTGTTAGACAACAGACAAAACAAGTACAAGATATCTCTGAAAAAACTACGACAAAAGGCCATGGACATCTTAAACGCCTTGGCCTGTCCTGATGCAGAGCTTTCCATATTAATCGTTGATGATCCCGAGATAGGAGAACTTAACAAGAAATATCTCCATCGACACGGCCCTACCAATGTTATCGCATTTCCCATGCGAACAGGCCAATTTAAGAACATCGCTCCTCAGCTTCTCGGCGACGTGGTTATTTCCATTGAGACCGCTGCGAGAGAAGGAGAAATTGCAGGCATAAGCATGGAAGAACGTGTTACCCAGCTTTTAGTGCACGGCATCCTTCACCTGCTGGGTTATGATCATGAAAAAAATAAGACGCAAGCGGATAAGATGGAAAAAAAGAGTAATGAAATTCTTAAACTGATTAAAACCTAACCAGAACAAGCCGGAACCAAAAAATATTTGCCACCAAGGCACAAAGACACGAAGGATTTTATTTTGTTATTCTTTCTTCGTGTCTTGGTGTCTTAGTGGCGAGAAAAAAATGTTTTGCCATAAAAAAACACAAAAATTACGATTACAAAACTAAATGGAGGATATTAGATGGCCGGATTAGCTGTAAATGTTGACCATGTCGCCACCTTGAGAAACGCAAGGGGAGATGTCAGTTATCCTGATCCCGTTGCGGCAGCAGTCATGGTGGAATTGGCAGGGGCAGACGGCATTGTGGTTCACCTGAGGGAAGATAGACGTCACATCCATGACCGTGACCTCAGAATATTACGAAAAGTTGTTCAGACCAAACTTATCCTGGAAATGGCTTCAACGAACGAAATGGTTGGAATCGCTCTTGAAGTTAAGCCCGATCTCGTAACCCTGGTACCGGAAAAGCGTGAAGAGCTTACTACCGAAGGGGGGCTGGATCTAATTATTCATAAAAATGCAATTGCTGAAACCGTAGGCGCCTTGCAAAGTAGCGGTATCCCCGTAAGTCTCTTCATTGATCCGGATCCGGATCAGATAAAGCTGGCCCACCAGATAGATACAACCATGATTGAAATCCATACCGGAACCTTTTGCGAAGCAAAAACACATCACAAAAGAAACCAGGCATTCTCAAATATTGTGGATGCCGCCAAACTCGCCCATAAACTAAGAATGGGTGTCAATGCCGGCCATGGATTGTGTTATAACACCATAAAGTTTTTTAAAGGTATTCGTGAAATAGACGAATTCAGCATCGGACACAGCATCGTCTCAAGAGCAGTGCTTGTCGGGATGGAAAGGGCCGTAAAAGAAATGTCGGCACTTATCAAAGGCCTGTAGTTTTCAACCACATCCGGATAGTAACCAAAGGAATAGGCTTTGGTTATCCCCAGAGGGGATTTGCTTTATTAAAAGTTCATTGACTTATTGAATTTCCAAATAACAAATCCCAAAACATTTACCCTGTTAAATAATGCTTCGCATTAAATCTACGATTTATTTAACAGGGCAGGCAAATAACAACACGCGGCGCAAGCGCCTGCGCTGCGCGTGACCGAAATTCAAAATCCCAAAAAAAAACAATCGCTCATGCGGCGCAAGCACCTGCGCTGTGCGTTGAACCGGTTTTGAATTTGTGATTTGTAATTTGAGATTTATTTGTAATTTGGTGCTTGGAATTTGTGATTTTAGACACAAAACCCCAAGGCAGAGCCGGAGAACTCTGACTCCCGCAAAGCGGGACAGGCTTGGCCCATCGAAGATCCCGTTTCGCGGGGAAGGACCAGGCTTTTCAATGTAAAAATAAACCTATTGTATAATTTTGCGTTAAAAAGGAACCGTGGCTGATTTATGTAACTATAAGATAACGACTCACTCGGTTGACGAAACAAAAAAGCTGGGGGAAAAGATAGGCGCGTGCCTGAAGACCGAAATTGTTCTTGCCTTGATCGGCGATCTGGGAAGCGGAAAAACTTCTTTTGTGCAGGGACTGGCCATAGGTCTTGAAGTGCCCAATGATTATTATATAACCAGCCCTTCTTACACCATGATTAATGAATATCCGGGCAGACAGTCCCTTTTTCATGTTGACCTCTACCGCCTTGAAGATCCCGTGGATGTTGAAGATATCGGTCTCTACGATATATTTGGCGATAACTATGTTGTGGCTATCGAATGGGCAGACAAAATCCGACAGGAACGTTTACCCGACCATGTGACAATAACATTTAAAATATCAGATAACCAATCTCGAGAAATTTACATGTCTGCACACGGAGTCAACGCGGTTGCTCTGTTAAAAGAAATTAAAAGCACCCCCTGCGCCTTTAAAAATAACCATTCCCCTGGTATCACCGAAACTGATATGGACACATAAAGCCAAGCTTCTTCGTATGATGGTCTTTGGACTTTGAATGGTTTCGTCAACACTACGGTTCGTGATATTCACCTCACGGGATAAAATGATGCGGTTGTCATGGCGGAAGTGGATCATGTCAATTCGGGCGGTTTCATTGATTTCCGCTCGAAGCCGAATGAATCTTAAGGTGGCTTCTTGATTATTCACAATAACAGGAGTCGGAATTGCAAAGTGGAACCAGTTGGTGGTGTTCTCCTTTTGATAAACCAGAGTTCCCCAGCCCGAGCGGCGGGGTTCTGCAACTTCTTCTTCCGTTCTCCCCGCAATTCTGTCAGGATATTCGATTTGAACGTTAACCCCGTGTGTCCAAAACTCATATTGCGTCATAACAGGTCCTCCTTATATCTTACTTGAAGCCGAACTATTTTCCACCCAGAAATGGCCCTTTTCCGCAATCTCTGCGCTTGCCCTGTGAAATGCGGAGCCTATTTCTCTGGGGTCAATCTGCGGAATACCTTGTGCGGCGTACCACTTGTACGCCTCCGCGATATTCCTTGATTTCCTTGACCTTGCGAAAAATTGCTCATTTCTGCATTGGAAACTTAAGTTGTGCCCGATATAGATTTGTGGATGGGCACTAACGGAGTTTGATTGACGAAAAAATTATTCGATTTTCTTACATTGAAACAATAAAGAGCTTTTATTGATAAACTCGTAAAAAGTCCGATTTAGACGGTTTCATAAAAAGTTCAAATTCAAGGCGTGCAAATTTTGTAATCATGAGGCGTACTTATTGTACGTTGAATGATTGCGAAATGCAGCACAACGCAGAAGTTGGACTTTTTATGAAACCGTCTTTATTAAACTAAAATTAATAGAGGAAGACAACTTGTGTGTCAACAATCTATATTTCATAAGATATATGGATTAGAGCTGGGATGATTAAAATTGCCCATAATATGGCTTTAAAAAATATCCCATATTTATTCCTTCCCGTATGCCTGGTGTCAGGTGTCAGATTTCAGGTGTCAGGTGCCAGCGCCTCTGTTCATCATTCCTGACACCTGACACCTGACACCTGAATATATGGAACTAAAATGGGATTAAAATTCCATCTGTATACACGGCGATTTTCACCACCCCAGATTAGAGCTGTATCTTTCTTATTCCATTTATTTAATCTGTCACCTTTATTTCTTTACTGAAGAACAATTTTAAGTTATATGTAATGTTTAATATGATTTTATTCATCGGAAAACTTTTAACCAGATAATTACCTGATTCAGCGATTATCATTAAACATAGAGGCTTATAAAGTGAGTCTAATTATACAAAAATTCGGCGGCACATCGGTCGCTGATCTTGAACGAATCCGTAATGTCGCAAAACGGGTTGCAAAAACCTATGATCAGGGCAATGACGTGGTTGTCATTCTGTCGGCTATGGCCGGAGTCACAGACGACCTGATCGATCTGGCAAGCCAGGTCAGTAACTCACCAAGCAAACGTGAGCTCGACGTTCTTCTGTCCACCGGCGAACAGACAACGGCAGCGCTTCTGGCAATAACCTTAACAGACATGAACTACCCTGCCCTGTCCCTGCTGGGACACCAGGCCAAGGTGGTTACAGACTGCACCTTTGGTGATGCACGAATTATTGAAATCGGTACCGAGTATATTAAAGACCTTCTCGAAAAACGGAATATCCTTGTAGTGGCCGGATTTCAGGGGTGTGATATCAAAGGGAACATTACGACCCTCGGCAGGGGAGGGTCAGACACAACCGCCGTAGCCATCGCCTCAGCTTTGAAGGCGGATCTCTGCGAAATCTATACCGATGTAGATGGTATCTACTCCGCCGATCCCAATATCTGCGAGAAAGCAAGGAAGATTGATAAAATTTCCTATGATGAAATGCTGAACATGGCCAGTCTTGGCGCCAAAGTTCTGCAGATCCGGTCCGTGGGATTTGCTAAAAAATATAATGTCCCGGTTCATGTAAGATCATCTTTCAGTGAGGAGGAAGGAACCATGGTTGTTAGTGAAGACGCTGGCATGGAAAGTCTTATTGTTTCCGCTGTTACGCACGATAAAGATCAAGCCCGCATCACCCTTAAAAGGGTTCAAGACCAACCCGGAGTGGCGGCCAAAATTTTTTTACCCATTGCCGAAGCGGGTATTATTGTGGATATGATTATTCAAAATACACGGGCCCAAGGTCAAACGGATCTCACATTTACGGTCCCCAAAAAAGATTTCCAAGCGGCCATGGAAATCGAGCGGAAGGTGGCGAATGAAATAGGCGCAGTAGACGTTCTGGGCGATAAAAACATTGCCAAGGTATCTGTTGTGGGCGTTGGGATGAAAAACCACTCCGGAGTCGCATCAATAATGTTTAACACTCTGTCCAGGGAAAACATCAATATAATAATGATCAGCACCTCGGAAATCAGAATTTCCTGTGCCATCGAAGAAAAATATACCGAGCTTGCGGTTCGGGTTCTTCATACCGCATTTGGGTTGGACGAAGAAGATTAATCCGGATCATTCTGGGTTTTTTATGAAAAATTTTGATATTGACCAAATGATTTTCACTATTGTATTGGCAGCGGCAATTCTTGGCGTCATCATCTACAGAGTTCTTTATCCTTATTAACAAGTGTCCATCCATAAATGATGGTTTTTGTTCAAGATCAAGGCATGCGAAAAAAATAACCGCAGGCATATAGTTGATATTCCGAGGATTATTTTTTGAGCATAACGCAGAGATTGGGCAAAAAGACCATTTATGGATGGACACCAACAAAGATTGCTTCTGATAGTCAACACTGCCGCCATGAAAAAATTACTCCTTCCTTTTTTTATTCTCAACATCTTTCCGGCACTGCTCATGGCCCAGGTACTGGTAGATTCCCCCAAATATCAGAAGGCCAGGAAAAAAATGGTCTTATTGCAGATCCGTTTACGGGGCGTATCAGATAAAAAAGTACTAAACGCCATAAACCAGGTCCCCCGGCACAGCTTCGTACCTGAAGAACTCGTTTCCCAGGCTTACGCGGATCACCCCCTTCCCATCGGCCAGGGCCAGACCATTTCACAGCCATATATAGTGGCGCTGATGACCGAAACACTGAAACTTAAAGGAGACGAACGTATTCTCGAAATCGGGACCGGTTCAGGCTACCAGGCTGCAATTCTTGCCAAGATCGCCAAAGAAGTCTACACCATGGAAATCAAAGAACAACTATACAAAAAGGCAAGTAATCTACTCCGGTCAATCGGGTTTTCAAAAATAAAAACCCGCCACGGTGACGGCTACTTCGGCTGGCCTGAGGCAGCTCCCTTTGACTGTATTATTATCACTGCGTCCATCGACCATATCCCTCCGCCACTTTTACAGCAACTCAAAAACGGCGGGCGACTCATTCTTCCCCTCGGAAATCCCTTCAGCTATCAGTATCTCAGCCTGGTTACAAAAAATGACGACCAATACACGGTCAAGCAGATCACCGGAGTTCTTTTCGTCCCTATGACGGGCCATGCCCTTGACCCAAATCGGGCGGTTACAGACCATATTCCATGATACGGGTGCATTACCAGTTTGTTAATTGCTATCCAAGACTTTTTGGTTTCAGGTGTCAGGGGACATGCAGGTTTCAGGTGTCAGTGTTCAGGTTTCAGGTCTGGCGATTCCTGACACCTGAAACCTGACACCCGAAACCTGACACCTGAAACCTGATTGCAAGGCTTTCGCTCAAAAAATGAATAAGTTAATGTGTGAAAACCATTTTAACAAATCGGTAATGCTCCCCATGATACTTCCTGCGGTTTTCTTATTATCACTTTCGTCTATAGCCTTCGAAGTCCTCCTTACCCGGGTCTTTTCCATCAGCCAGTGGAACCATCTGTCCTTCATGGTCATTAGCATCGCACTCTTTGGATTCGCCGCCGCCGGAACGTTTCTAAACATTATCGATACATACAAAAAAGACTGGGAACAAAGGCTTTCCGCCAGCGGTCCGGTCAAGATTTTCATCCTTCTCTATACGGTTACCGCTATTGGTTCTTTTATAGTTTTGAATCGAATTCCACTGGATTACTTCAGACTTCCTCTGGAACCTGCCCAGATATTCTATCTTTTGACGGCCTATCTTGTTCTGGCCTTACCGTTCTTCTTTGCCGGTCTCGTGATCTCCCTTGCTTATGCGTTTATCCCCGAAAAAACCGGCTTTGTTTATTTTGCGAGTATGGCAGGTTCGGCATGCGGAGCAATCCTCCCGGTTCCTTTTCTTCCCTTGCTCGGCGAAGGGAGATTCATCATTCTCGCAGCCCTCATTCCCTTAATCATTATTCCTTTTGAAAGGACACCGGCGAAAAAAATACATACGACGACAAAAACCATCTCCCGTGGAAAACCATTCGCCCTTCGGGCCTCCGCTCTTTTAATCGTTCTCATCGCAGGTCTGATCGTCTCAATGGGAGACGGCATAGGAATCAAAGTAACCCCCTCGCCATATAAAGACCTCAGCCGGGTCCTCAAGTTCCCCGATACACGAATCTTTGAAACCGTCACCGGTCTGAGGGGCAGATTCGACAGTGTTCAAAGCCCTTATATCCGGTTTGCACCCGGATTAAGCCTTAAATTTAAAGGCACACTGCCCGAGCAACAGGCAATTTACAAGGACGGAGACACCCCCTTTTTTATTTACAAACCACACCTTCAAAAGGATGAATGTTTCTCCAAATTTACCCTCCCTTACGCCGGATACATGCTGGTCCCGAAACCCGAACATATTCTCTTGATCCATGACGGCGGCGGATCGGCGATCCCCTGCGCCATGGCATCCGGAGCCCCTAACATTACCATCGTCGAACAAAACCCCCAAATCGCCCATATGGTCCGGAAAAACTACAATATTCCTGTTGTCAACCAAAATCCAAAAGCATTTCTGGCCCGGTCTGACACCCATTATGATATCATACATATTGAAAACTGGGGGAGTTCGCTTCCCGGTTCAGACGCTCTGACCCAGGGATATCTATTTACCACCGAATCATTTTCAGAATACCTCAACCACCTCACGGAAAACGGCATCCTTATTATGGCACGCAAGCTTCTGCTCCCTCCGGCAGACTCCGTCCGTCTCTGGGCCGAAGCATACGAAAATCTAAGATCCCTTGAATTCAAAAACCCCGAACAGCACATAGCGATTCTCCGCAACTGGAGCACGTTCACCCTTGTCGTCTCTGTGAAGCCCTTTAATGATATGGCCGCATTAAAAGACTTCGCGCAAAACATGAATTTTGATCTTGTCTTTCTCCCGGGGATCACAAAGGAAATGGTAAACCGCTTCAATATATTCGATGCACCGTATTACTTTTTTGAAATTAACCGTCTCGCAGAAGCCTACCGGTCTAAAACAGAAAAAGCGTACTTTGAAACTTATCCCCTGGACGTTGCGCCTCAGTCAGACAGTCGCCCTTTTCCCGGCAGGTTCCTCAAATGGTCCAAATTGAAAGCGCTTTATAAAATGACGGGAAGCAGATTTTATTCCCTGTTTATGTCGGGAGAACTTGTTGTTTTCGTGGTCTTTCTCCAGGCACTGTCCATCGCCATTTTCCTTTTAATGCTCCCTGTTTTAGCCATCAAAAAAAAAGAGAAAAAACAGAACATCTCCCACCTTATCTATTTTTTGGCAGTGGGCGCCGGTTTCATGTTTGTAGAGCTCTTTTTCATCAAAAAATACATCCTTATTTTCGGCGATCCGGTTATCAGCTTCACGGTCGTGCTCACGGGAATCCTAATTTTCTCAGGATTTGGGGGGTATTGTTCCCAGCGAGTAGGTCCCGGAGGCCTCCGAAATGTCCTGATAGCTTTAATCGCTGTCCTTGTCCTCGTATTCTTGGGTCTTGATCCGATGATCCGCGGAATACTTGGATTTTCCAAAATTTTACAGTATGCCTTAGCAATCCTGCTTTTAATCCTACCTTGTTTTCTGGTAGGCTTTCCCTTTCCGCTGGGTATGCGATATCTGTTGAACCGTCCTGCCCAGCGGGCATATGCCTGGACAGCCAACGGATGTGCTTCGGTCCTCGCATCAGTCCTATCCGCCCAAATTGCCCTCAGTCTGGGAATTCCCATAATTATACTTTGTGC
>JAFDEW010000111.1 GCA_019310125.1 Deltaproteobacteria bacterium
GTCAGACATATCCCAGGTTTTTGAGGTTATGGATACTTTCACATTATTGAAAATATCTGCAGGCTATTTTAAATAGTTTGTGCATGCTCTGCACGAACGTCCCCTATGATTAATCATTTCAATATATGCTGGAGTGGTACCGCAGTACCCCCGATAATTTTAACGCCAAGCGCTTTAATTTTTTTTATTTTATTTGCAAAATAAAATTCATTTTCGGGGTAGAATACATCCCCATCTTGTATTCTTTCAGGCGCACCGGCATTAGGTTGAATGATTAAGCACCATGCCGCAAGGCGATCTTCTTAAACATCAAAGCCAAACCTTCATTAAGTGTATAGATGGATTCAATGTCAAGATTATCATCAGATGTAGAATCAAAATAGATGTAAAGATCAGACTCAAGACCATCTTCCGGTTTCCAGTAGCAAATCATTATAGGAAAAAGAGGCAAAGGATACAAAACAATTGAAACATCTGAATCAATATGACTGACAATTTGTTTTCCATCGAAAATTTCCAGCATATCTTTAAAAAGATCCGTATAGGTATCGGCAACCCGTTTTAATGGCTTTTCACAACATTGATGAAAATGAGAATATCGGGAAGGCCCACCATTCAACTCCCGAAATGTGATCCAATTCCCGTTCGGAGATTTTCCCGATCCGTTCAAGATATAATTCAATACCGGCACGGCCATATATGCATTGATATGAATTTCAGATGATATGTTGCCCTTGGTATCAACACTGAAATCCTTACCAAAAATTTTTATGGTCAGTTTATTGTTTGAAAACTGGGTTCCCAAGCGTTTCGCAGCTTCGGAAAGATCAATCAAAGATATCTTTTGTTTTAGTAGTTCAATGGCTTCTGCTTTATATTCATCGATGGTATTGGGTTTCTCAATTGCACCCCCATACCGGTCAATCACTTCTTTATCCAAATAAGGACACGCATGTATCGGTTTTTTTCCCTTAAACACGGCCACTGCAAATGCCAGGCAGGTTTTTTCATGACATTCTCTACAGTTAGAACCGTTCAACAATTTATAGATTTCCATGGGATTATTGATATGTGACATTCAAGAAAAGTCCTTTTTTTTAGATCTCATCAAATTGAATCAATTAAGGCACAGTAACAATTCTCAAGTACCATTTCAACAGGCACATTTTTCGGGTCCAGGGAGACGCCGTAGCCTAAAATAGAGCCGTCTCAGCTTGGTGTTGACTTTGAAATCTTAAAATCCAGGAAAGTATGTTCTGGCTACCTCACGAAAAACGGGTTGACAGAAACGACAACTTGCCATCATTGCAGGTCCAAGAACCTCAATTTAAATTGCATATATCGTATTTTTTACAAAATTGCAAAAAGGCAATTCCTGCAAAAAATGATTCACCCTATTGAAAATTGCATATATGCAATCAAGGCCAGGATGTCAGACATATCACAGGTTTTGAGTCCGGCTGACATCCTGGGAACCCTAAAAGCTATCTCAGGGCGACCTATTGAAAAATCTGTCTCATAGGAATGTCTCTTTTTCTCTTCACTCATTCAACAGTATCAACTGCGTGCCGCTTAGTGCTATATTTATTTAAAGATGGATAGGGATGTTTAGCCAAAACCGCCTGTCAGATTGAAAACCATATCTGTGACAAATCTCCGAAACGACTCGTTCTGGAAGAATTGCTTGAACAATTCGGTGTCGTCCTTCAACAAGGATACGATAACACGTTCAAGCACCTTGTCATGTTCAATCCGTGCTGTCTGAGGCGTATTTTTCTTTGCATTCTGGTAGCCTTGGTCGGCTGCCACTTTTGGTGCAATATCATCTTTGATGCGTTTGGATACACGATCCGCATCGGTGAAAAGGGTACCAAACCTTTGGTTAAAGGATGCCAGGATATTGCTCAGATGGTCTATCTGAGCCTCGGCAATCCCGCCTCCACCGCCAATGGGAACCGGTTCAATCTCTGCATTCTCATCATCAAGCACAATCTTCATGGCCGCTTTCTTTTCAACGCGGTAGCTGTCCATATCGATGGTTTCGAGGATACCCTTTGAAAGGTCATCCTCCTTTGGTGCGGGGAGCTTCGGAACAAGAAATGTTAAAAATATGGACAGTTTTTCCCATTCTGCATTACTGTAAGGCAAAATCGAGGCGAGGAAATCGTAGGTCCGCGTGAAGGCTTTAGCCTTTCCTTTGAAATCCACTTGTTCGTCCTCATCGAGTCGCTCTATGTATACCGCCACGCATACGTCGAGGATCGGGTCCAGCTTCTCTCTTTCTGCACCGTTAAGGTAAAGGGAAACGAGCGTATTAACCTGTTCAGGCAGATAAACCTGGTGCCCGTCGAGTGCCGTCTTGAGATCGTGCAGTTTATTGGGGTCGGTCTCCTCGGAGAGGATCGTCGTGCGGTAGTAGTCGGAAAACGCATACGTAATGGTTTCCGTGTTGTTCATGAAATCGAGGACAAATACATCGTGCTTTTGGGGATGCGCCCTGTTAAGCCGGGAGAGGGTCTGCACAGCCTTTATGCCCGCCAGCGGTTTGTCCACATACATCGTGTGCAGCAAAGGTTCATCGTAGCCGGTCTGAAACTTGTCCGCACAGATCAGGAATCGATAGGGGTCTTCCTGTATCCTGTCGGCAATGTCAGTACCGGAAAACCCGTTTAATGATGTCTCCGTGACCTTGACTCCCTTATACTCATGTTCACCGGAAAAGGCGACGATGGGCCTGTAGGGGCTCTTACGTTCCTGCAAGTATTTATCCATGGCATAAAAATACTGAATCGCCCGTTTAACGCCGCTGCAAACGACCATTGCCCGTGCCCGGCCGCCGATCTTCCTGCGGTTGAGCACCTGTTCGTGGAAGTGGTCAACCATGATCTCGGCCTTCAGCCTTATGGCGTGGTCATGGTTTTCCACATACCGCCGGAGCTTCTTTTGCGCCTTCCTGGTATCGAATTCCGGATCATCCTCCACTGTTTTGACCAGTTTGTAATAGCTCTCGACCGGGGTGTAGCTTTTGAGAACATCGAGGATAAAGCCTTCCTGAATCGCCTGCTTCATGGTGTAACTGTGAAAAGGAAAATGCTTTACTTTTCCGTTCGGGCCGGGAAAGGCTTTTCCGAACATCTCTAGGGTCTTGTTCTTGGGCGTGGCCGTAAAGGCGAAGTAGCTGGCATTGGTCAACATCTTGCGGGCATCCATGCGCCTTTGAAGGGCATCGTTCACCGTATCTTCCGGGTCGTACAGGACCTCGCTCATGGCTGCGGAGGTCTTCCCTCCCTGGCTGGAATGGGCCTCATCAATGAGGATGGCAAAGGTTCTTCCCCGATGCCTATCCGCGATCTCGTCGAGGATTTCCGGAAACTTTTGGATTGTGCTGATGATGATCTTCTTTCCGCTTTCGATAAATTTTCGCAAATCTTTGGAGTGCTTGGCATGCCCGACGGTTGCGCTGACTTGTGCATACTGCCTAATGGTGTTTTTGATCTGACTATCCAGGATACGGCGGTCAGTAATAACAATGATCGATTCAAACATCGCTTTGCCGTTTTTGCGGATATTGATGAGTTGATGTGCGAGCCATGCAATGGAGTTGGATTTCCCGCTTCCGGTGGAATGCTGAATAAGGTAACGCCGGCCTGCTCCGTGCCAGGCCACATCCGCGAGTAACCGGCGCACAACTTCCAGTTGGTGAAATCGGGGAAAAATCTGTTTTGATATTTTCTTAACGGTTTTTGGGCGCTTCTCTTTAACGATCTGGGCGTAGTTTTCGATGATGGCAGTCAACCCCCGAGGCGTCGTCAAGCGCTTCCAGAGGTAATCGGTCTTGATGCCGTAAGGATTGGGCGGATTACCCGCGCCGTCGTTCCATCCCTGATTAAAGGGCAGGAACCATGATGATTTGCCCTTGAGATCGGTACACATTTTCGCTTGCAGATCGTCCATGGCAAAATGCACCATGCATCTTCCGAACCTGAAAAGCAACTCGCGGGAGTCCCGGTCGCGGCGGTATTGCTCGACAGCGTCTTCCACCGTCTGCTTGGTTAAATTGTTTTTCAGTTCAAAGGTCGCCACGGGCAGGCCGTTGATAAACAGGCAGAGATCCAGGGCACGGCGGGTTTCATCCCTGCTGTAGCGTAACTGGCGGGTGATGCTGAACCGGTTAAGGGCAAACAAGGCCGCCGCCTTTTCGTTTCCGGGCGAAGGGGTGCCGTAAAAGAGCGTGACTTCGTATTTCTCATGTTTCACCCCGTGGCGCAGGACATCGATAATGCCCCGCGTGGTAATTTGCGCCCGGATTCTGGATAGAAACTTGCGGCGTTCGGGGCTGTCGTTTTCGAGGTGAAGACCCGTTGCCAATTCTTCCTGGGTTCCTTGAATAAAGGTGATCAGCTGATTCGAATCCAGTGCGTGATCACGTTCAAAGTCCCCGGGATCACCCCGTATCCAGCCAAAGCCGGCCATACTGTTAAAAATAGTGGTTTCAAGCCCCTTTTCACTGGTATCCGTGGTCAAACCGTGTTCCGGCTGTTCCGGTGAGGCCGCTTCGATTCGAAGAAGACCTATAGGTGCCAACGGCCCGGGCTCGATTTGGCGGTCATAAAACAGTGTCTTTTCCGGGATACGCTCCCCATCAAGGGCGATGTCTTCAAGAAACGCCGCCAGCCGCGGGTCCTGGGCCTGGAATCCGGCGATGAGGGCCTCGGCGCCGCCTTGTGGCAATTCTATGCGGACACGGCAACTGCTCGACGGTGTCACGGACACTACCCTCACATCCTCATAGGCAACTCCCACGTAAGCGGCTATCATCGATGCAAAGCGCAGTCTCTCCTTGTCGGTCATCGAATCCGGATGGGAGGACAATATGAAATCCACCATAAGCTTCTGATCCGGCGACATTGGGGGCATTCGATCCCGTTCAAGCGCACAAGGCCGCTGCTTGTATTTTCGCAGCATCGACTCCGGCCATTTTTCGGCATGGGACCGACTATGGCAGTTGGCGCAAAGAGCGATCAAGTTGGGTAAGCTGTGGTCATGCGTTTTACGCCAAGGGATGATGTGAGCTTTTTCAAGAGAAACCGGTTCGCAGCAAACGGCACAACGGTGGCACGCCTGAAAAAGGACCTCGCGTTGAATCTCGATAGGGATGGCTGGTCGGCTATCCATAGGCTTCTCCCATGGTTTCAGATTCCTGGAATTCCTCTTCGATGGTGTCTATTTCTTCTTTGTACGGCTCGGCCTCGTCTGTATCGTCAGGAAGGTGTCGGGCCGCCTCGCGAACGTCCAGTTTGCCGGTGACCACGTCGGCGATCAGGCGGGTGCGGAGTTCTTGGAGCAGGGTGATTTGGCCTTTTATGTGGTCAATAGTAATCTGACAATGCCGCAACTCTACATCCAAGAAATTAGCTATATTGCGCTGTTCGATATATGGAGCAAAGGGGAAGCGATGGCGACGTAACTTTTCACAAGTTAAATGGGCAAATGTGTTTTCGTTGCCATCCGCGGCAAAAGCACCACGCGTAGCAGCAATATTCATAAGGTAAAACAAAAACCGAGGATAATCACTATTCGGGTCTTTTGCTCGAACGCGGTGCAAGGCTTTCTGAAAACCACAAATCGGAAGCTGTTCATCCCAAAAAGCCGATCTACCCACTTGACCGCCTTCACACACTAACATATCCTCACGTTTGACTGTATAGCGAGGGTACTCTTCAACAGAAATATCCATAACCGGAAGATCATCCACAAGAATTCTATCCCACTGAACATCGCGATTGCGGAGATAAGGTACAGAATTTCGTCCAGTGATACGCTTACCATCCAACATTTTTCCCAGTTCGACTGAGTAACGCATTCGCAAACTAACCATTCTCCAATGCCTTGGAATATCACCAAGCCAGAGAATACCGGAGGGTTTGAGGTCCACATCAGGGTCAAGACCGCGGGTGACGGTTCGGTGGATAATGACCTCCTTCTGTTCGCTGAGCAGTGCGATCACCTTTTGTTTCGTCCGGATGGCACGGTTCAGCCTACGGGTCGCGTGGTCGAGGAATTTTACGATGGCGGCTTGCTCGTTAGACGAAGGCAATAATGCTTCGAGGCAATAAAGATCGTCAGAATAGAGGCGAAGCCGACTTTCAACTACACCGGTTGAAACCGATTTGATACGCCCTTTAAATAGTGGAGTTTTCAATAGATAGTGGAAATACCAAGGATGAACGCCAGACCCAAAGCGATAGACGCAGTATGCCGGACTTACTATACCTGTATAGCGAGACACCCCGAGACTCCCGTTCCATGCCAGCATGATATTAACGACCAATTCATCCGGTTGAACCCTCTTGTAACCGACAAGTGATTCAGCCCGTGTGTCGGGACCATCTGATCCGTCAGTCCTCAGTCGTTGGGTAACTCCCGTGTATTGAGAAACTCTCAGCAACTGCTCTTTGCCTTCGGTAGAACGAGCGTCCTTTTCACGGAGAACGTACTTCATTCTTCTTACTGCCCAATGCGCAGGGATTCTCCCAAGCCAGCAGACTCCCGACGCCTGATATTCCGGATAGGGTTTCAATCGATCAATCATTGCCTCCTCCCTTGCCGGAAAAAGAGGCGCCAAAAGGCAAACGCTTAAATAAACAACCTTTTGATTTTATTTGAATTGTAGTTTTCAAGGATGTCTTCACGGGGGTATCTCTTAAATAAAAAATCAGGCCCAAAAGGGCAGATAGCGGGCAAATTTACGGGACATGCCAACCCTTTCATCCGGTTTGACGACGCCTGCCTCAATGGCCTGGGCAATGACCTGGGAGACGCTGGCGCTTTTGCTTTCCGGCAGATGAAAGCGCTCTCTGAGGGACTGGTTTGTCATGTGTTCGGCCATTACCCATTTAAGGGCGCAGTGCTGATAACACGCCCTGATCCGCTCCTCCCGGTCTATGTTCTCGAAATCCCTGGGGCCAAAAAGAACGGCAACGGTCCTTTGATACCCTGCTCTAAAATCCGGGGCCGGAAGCTGATAGACTTCTGCCGCGTGGATCACTTTGTCAATGCCGCTGCTCTTTTCCTCGCATATGCCCATGCGCCGCATGATATCCGCAAGACGCTCGTTGCGCGACTGGTAGCCGTCAATGAATCGTTCCACCGGAACGATGGGCTCTCCGGGATTCGAAATTTCCACCCGATTGGCGTAAATCTCCACAATCATCGACGCGCCGCTGATACTGAAATTCTGGTGAATGAGTGCATTGGCGACAAGTTCACGGATGGTGATCTCCGGGACCAGCCGGTTCTCTTTTCTAATTGCGCCTTCAATTACCTCGCTTTGGGGCAGTTGCCCCATGATAAACCCGATCAATTCCTGAAATCCGACCGCGTATCCCTTTGCTCCGATCCGGTCCAACCGGGTCTCCAGCTTGTTTGTTCCGGGATAAACTACAACGCGCGGCGCTTTTCGAGAGAGATCTTCAAAATCTTCCAGGCGTCTGGCAAGCAGAAGCGCCCCCAACCGGCGGATTGCATACCCATTGTCCCTTTGATCCACCAATCGTTCCTGAACAAGTCGTTCCATGACGCCCTGGCGGTCCGTGGGATAATGTATGCGCAAAAGATCAAAAAAGGCCTGCGTGTCGAGAAGTTCTACAACATTCTGACCATTGATACCCTGTTTTGAGTATTCTTCCAGCCAATCCGGTTCGCCTTCTGCGAAAATCCTCCGGAGGTGATCTTCGCTCATGGGTACAAGCGATTCACCGGAGCGCATCAAATAAGCGCCTTCAATATGGTAAGCCGTCCCGCGCGGTCGAGATGGGATATGAAATACCAGTACGCGGCCGTCGGGGTGGATTACCTCTTCGATGTCTACCCGAAAACCAACGGCTTGAAATAATTTGGTCGCCATTTTGACAGGATTGCTAAAGGCAGCCGTTCCCTTCACAGGCCGGGGTGGTTTGTCGGACACACCGAGGACAAGACGGCCACCGCCTTCATTTGCCAGGGCGACGCAGTATTTATAGAGCTTTTTATTGTCGAACTGTGTCTTTGCTTCTTTGAACTCCAGACGATGGTTTTCGTAAGGAACACCGCGCCAGACATCTATTTGTTCAGGGGTCGTGGTCCTTTTTCCACTGCAAGGATATCGGCCCGGATTTCTTGCAGCGTTCGCAGGGGCACAGGTTTATAAAAATGGCGGGTGAAAGAGATCTCGTAGCCGATTTTGACGGCATCTTCCCTGATCCACGCGTCCGGCGTGTAAGGCAGCACTTCACGGCGAATGAATGCCTCAATGCCGCCCGGCTCCAAAAGTGGCACCTGCTCGGTGTCCCGTAACTCACTGTCCGGCTCGTATTCCACAACACAAGTTTTTCCATCCACCTTGGCCTTGTAACGGCCGTGTAACGGATCGGGCACAGCCCTGCCTTTCTTATGAATCTTTGCGATAACCGGCGGGGCAGTCTCCTCGCGCCAGCTTACCGCACGAAGGATAATCTTCAGATCGGCAGCAGCAACTTTTCGCCCGAGTTTTTCGAGGGCATCTTTGACTGATATACGAAAAACATTGTGATCTTCAAAAAGATCCTTGCCGAGTTCCTGCCGAAGGGCATGGGCCGTTTCCACGAGGCGGGCATCACGTTCCCAGGAACGTGAGTTGAGGAGCTTCTTTTTTTTCCCTTCCGGCAACCTGTTTCGGGCCGGCATGTCTTCCTCTTTATCCTCCTCCCGGTCACCGTTACCCCATTCGGTCAGTCGTTTTTTCAGTAGTGTTTTGACACTGCCGAAATTCTCGAACAAGGCGTCGCCGAACTCCTCGTAAAGCTGAGCGCGGAGATCCTGGTCCCCGGATGAAAAGCGCAACTGTTCAATGGCCTGCATTGAAAGCCGGCTGTGTAAACGAAGAGGACGTTCGACAATGACCTTCCAGTAGCCGAAGTGTTCATTCGGAAAAATCTTCGACTGTTCCGTTTCCTCAAAGGCGAAAAACGTGTTACAGATGCGGCGGATATCTTCTTCGGAGAGTTCGCAGTTCTTTTTACCGAGATTCTTGCGCAGGGGCTTAAACCAATGGGTGGCGTCGATGAGCTGCACCTTACCCTTTCGGTGTTCGGGTTTTCGATTGGAGAGCACCCAGATATAGGTGGCAATGCCGGTATTATAGAAAAGATTGAGTGGGAGGGCGACAATAGCCTCCAGCCAGTCGTTTTCGATGATATAGCGCCGGATGTTGCTCTCGCCCTGTCCGGCATCCCCGGTGAAAAGGGAAGACCCGTTATGTACCTCGGCGATCCGGCTGCCCAGAGGTGTCTTGTGGTTCATCTTGGAAACCATGTTGGCCAGAAAGAGCATCTGCCCGTCGCTGGAACGGGTGACCAGCGAATAGTTGATCTCATCGATGTGATAGATCCTAAAGCGTGTGTCGCGTATCCCGTCTTTGCCTCCCATAGCTTCCAGATCTTTTTTCCAACTTTTACCATAAGGCGGATTTGAGAGCATGAAGTCAAATTCCTGGGCGCGGAAGGCATCATTGGAAAGCGTTGAATATTCCGCCCCTCCGATGATGTGTTCGGCATTTTCACCCTTTATCAGCATATCGGCCTTGCAGATGGCATAGGTTTCGGGGTTGATCTCCTGGCCGTAAAGGTGGGTCTTGACCGTATTGCCGCGTTCCTCAGCGAGTTTTTGAAGCGTTTCTTCGGCTACCGTGAGCATGCCGCCGGTGCCGCAGGCACCGTCATAGAGCAGGTAGGAGCCGGACTTGATATCGTCGGCAACGGGCAAAAAGATCAGGTTGGCCATCAGTTTCACCGCATCGCGTGGCGTCCAGTGTTCACCGGCTTCCTCGTTGTTGTCTTCGTTGAACTTGCGAACGAGTTCTTCAAAGACCGTGCCCATGGAGTGATTGTCCATTGCCGGGTGTTTGATCGAGCCGTCGCCGTTGAGAACGGGATTGGGGCTTAAGTTCACTTCGGGATCAAGGAATTTTTCGATCAACGTTCCGATGGCGTCGGCCTTTGAAAGGGTAGAAATCTGGTTGCGGAACTTGAAGTTTTCAAGGATATCCTGAACATTACTTGAAAAGCCATCGAGATAGTCCTCAAAATCCTGCCTAAGCTGCTGGCGGCTGCCGCGGGATTTTAAATCCCTTAACGTGAATCTGGACGTGTTGTAGAAGGATTGTTTGGCAGCCTCGCACAGGGCGACACGCTGCTCGGTCATTCCAAGATCATCAAGCATCTTCTTGGTTTCCAAAACAGCCTGTTTTGTCGGCTCCAAAACGGCATCAAAGCGACGAAGGACGCACATGGGAAGAATGACGTCTGGATACTTACCGCGCTTGAAAAGGTCCCGGAGGACATCGTCGGCAATTCCCCAGATAAAGGAGACGATCTTGTTGTGAATGGCTTGATCCATTCCAGGAAATTCCTATAGTGGATACAGGTTATGATTTTTTAAGAATAAAAATCCTATTGAAATTTATATAAAATTTGAATGTTCGTCAAGGGATTTAAAAAGATACTATTTGGAACCTGTATGGTGAAATTAGGAATTTTGGTCGCTTAAGAATACAGTTTGAGATCCGGTCTTGTGGGGAAAATGTTTTTTAACTGTACCGGAGAGAATCAATAATGCAGGACGAGATCCCAAAACAAGTTTTATTTAATGCTACCTTTGAATGGCCTTAAAGGTCATCGATAAAGTCTGTTCATCTATCAATGGATCTAAGCTGATTTCGAATTTGTTATAAGAAAGAATTATCTCAAGATCATGAAAACTTGAGACAAGAGAATAATACCATAGAAATCATACTTTTTGAGATCACCGACATATTTTATTCTACCAATATAAATAAAATACTGACCCTCCCAATTCGAGAGGGGCATTCCTTTTTACCAGTCTTAATAACCTTCCCCTCGGACATGATCCAGGCCAGTTCAGCGTAATGGGCAATCTTCCCAGTATCATGGGTTTTTTGCTTTCCGTTCCAGATCCGCAGGGAATACCGCAAAATATTCCAGACACAGATCAAAAGATTCCGGGTAATGGACATCAGGTCACATCCGGCCGCCTTGAAAAATCGGAAAACCCGGTATCTTTCTCTTCCGGTTTTTTTACGAGCATGCACGGAGAATGGGGTCGAGTCTACTTTTGACCCTTATTGTGCAGCTTTTTACATGTTCATGCATGTTTTTAGTTTTTCAGTTATATTTTAAGCCTCGAAACTCTCTGGTAATAAGACAAAATCAACGTTATAATCTTCTCTTTTACCATCAAGGGTCAAACATAGACCCCATTTCCAAATAATCATCAGTCACTTGGCAAATTTCCCATGATATAGCTATGAATATTATCTTTCAGTTTAACGAATTCCTCAGGTGTAAGCTGTTGATCGGCATCTGAACGAGCTACTGGTGGACACGGATGGACCTCTAACATTACGCCTTTGGCCCCAACAGCAAAAGCAGCAGCAACAAGAGGTTCCAGAATATCAGTACGCCCCGCTGCATGACTGACATCGACTATCACAGGGCAACCCGTCATTTTCCTCAATAACGGTACAGAGGATATGTCGAGTGTATAGCGAGTTTCTTTTGTAAATGTGCGAATACCACGTTCGCATAAAATTACTTGATAATTACCTCCTGCAACAATATATTCAGCAGCGAAAAGGAACTCGTCCAGAGTAGCAGAGAAGCCACGTTTAAGCAGGACAGGTTTGTCTATTTTGCCAAGCTCACGTAGTAAAGGATAATTATACATATTTCGAGTGCCAACTTGTAGAACATCAGCATATATAGCAACCATTTCAACAGAACGCGGATCCATTACTTCGGTAACCGAGACCATTCCATAGCGATGTGCCACATCCCGAAGAACTTTTAAGCCTCGCTCTCCCATTCCTTGAAATGCGTAGGGAGAACTTCGTGGTTTGAATGCACCACCTCGTAAAAATATCACGCCATGTTGGCGGAGCACTTTTGCTACGTTGTCGAGTTGCTCTTCACTTTCAATGGCGCAAGGACCCGCTATATAAATGGGTTGATCACCAATTTTATGGCCGTTGATTTCATAAATTTGGTCTGGATCACCTTGTTTGCGATGAACTTTGAGTGTTGTTTTGCGTTCCTGACTCATTAAATCCAAGATGTATTGAAATATTCCTCTAAAGATAGACACAATCGTGTCATCTGAAAAAGGGCCCCGATTCGCCTTGACAAGAGTTGCGAGCATCTCCAATTGTCGCTCCGGATCGAAAACATCATCAGTTACCTTATCCTTGAATTGAAGAGCACTAATCGCCAACTTTGCTCTTTTACTCACAAGTGATAATAATTCGAGATTACACGTATCAATATCCCTACGAAGTTCCGGCAGAGACCTGTATTTTAATGGCATATTTTTCTCCTCTCGTCAGTTTATAAATGCCACCCTTGGTATTGTGATTTCGAAAATATGTTCTTTAAAATCAAAAAAAAACAGCTCGCCTGGAGCAAGACAATAAAATCTGTTCCACATAATTATTCAATTTATACATTTGACATCGAACCCAAAGGGTTTCTTGCCGTTTTTGTCAGGCCTTCAGGTATTATTCCAATCCTGATAGAATGGATCCTGTTCAAAAACGATCGGGAAGTCAGGCCTTCAGGTATTATTCCAATCCTGATAGAATGGATCCTGTTCAAAAACGATCGGGAATTTAATGACCTTTCCAGTCCCGCGGCCTAAACTTTTCCTTAGTTCTTTGCCCGATCTTCGTTCCGGAATATGGAGGGTGTATGAAAATACCCTTCTTTCAATTCCTGAACGCCTGTCCGCATTATTTTTGATAAATATCCCCATGACTTTGCATCTCAGAATTTTTAAAACCTATTAAAATTACAATTCTTTTCGATACATTTTTTGATCGCTAAGGAATAAGGAAATAAGTTCCAATATATTATTATCTAAAAC
>JAFDEW010000426.1 GCA_019310125.1 Deltaproteobacteria bacterium
TTCTGAGCAGATGATCGATTATCAGACATCAATGACCAAAACCAGCCATACCCTCAATCCCGTCGAGTTGATCTACGTGGCCGGAGATTCACCGGGCAGGCGACTTCTGGATCGCGGCAAGCTGTCGGATATCTCGCCCACGGTTCTGTATTTGCTGGGGCTGGAAATACCCATGGAAATGACCGCTCAAAACCTGATCATAAACGCTGATGACCGCCGGTGAATTTTTTTTTCATTGAAAGTTTGGTGCTCTGGGCCAAGCCTGTCCCGCATTGCGGGAGTCAGAGATAGATGGTTCTGCTTTGGATTTTTGTGTCTAAAATTACAATTTCCAAGCACCAAATTACAAATAAATTCCAAATTACAAATAAATTCCAATTCCAAAATTCAAAACAACAAACAGTTTTGATCTACATCCGTAGTAATATGATTCTCCACTTTTAAGCCCATTATTTTTGACGGCTTCGTAAAAAGTCCAATTTCTGCGTTGCGCTTCATTTCGTGTTCACTGCGGCGTACATAAGTACGCCTCATTCCAAGAAATTCGCGACGCCTTGAACTTGAACTTTTTACTTTGCCGTCTCAACTTTGACTTTTTACGAGTTAATTATTTTTATTCAGTGAAACTTTTTTCTATTTCACCGGGGCAGCATTCCATTGCTCCATCATTCCATATGGAGAGACAAATTTGCCTCCATTTAAAAGCACATGATGTCAATAATTTCTAAAACTCCCAAGACGAGGGTGTACTTCCGCCCGGTTGTTCCCTTGCTGATTTCCATGATATCAGGCATCACTGCAGGTTCCCGATTTTCGGGTCATGGTGCTTGTGCTTATTGTGTGGCCTTGGTCTGTGTCTGCTTGATTCTTTATTGCCTATACAAAAACAGGGGCGTTATTTTTACTCCCCTAGTCCTTTTTTTTGCCCTGGGATACGTCTTAATACACCCCTGGATGGCTCCAAAATTTCCTCCCCATCACATTATCCACTTTGCGGATACTGATTCATGGAAAATTACCGGTGTTATTGACACACCGGTTGCAACATATTCCAATCGGCAAAAATTCATTCTGCGTACCGAGACGCTTGAGCGGAATACTAAGGCGTTTCCTGTGTGCGGAAAGATTCGATTAACCGTCTCGGGGAAGGGGCCTGAGCTCTTAATGGGGGACCGGATTGTTTTTTTCGGGAGGATAAAATCCATCAGAAATTTCAACAATCCCGGAGGATTTGATTATAAAAGATATATGGCGTTTCGAAAAGTTTACGGAACTTCCTATGTCTCGGCGCAAAAGCTTACCCTGCTCAAAAGAAGTTCAGAGACAGGGATCGCCATGATTATCGCACACACGCGCAGAAAAATATCTGATCTCATCGATAAAACCGGGCAGGGAACCGAGCAGGCGGTATTAAAAGCACTGATCGTGGGAGACAGAAATTCAATCTCTAACGATTTAAGACAAGCATTTAACCGCGCAGGGATCGGTCATCTTCTGGCCATTTCAGGACTTCATATCGGTATTGTGGCCACCGGTGCATTTTTAATTTTCAAGGTTCTGCTTTCTCATATTAAATTTTTGTTGTGGCATGCATGGACGAAAAAAGGGGCGGTACTCTTATCCATTATTCCCGTATTTACATACGGGCTGCTCTCAGGGATGTCGCCTTCCACCCAGAGAGCGGTCATCATGGTAACCGTGTTTTTGGCGGCATTTTTATTTGAAAGAGAACATGACCCCATGAACACCCTTGCCGTAGCGGCACTGCTGATCCTTGTTGTTCATCCGCCGTCGCTTTTTTCAATTTCATTCCAGCTTTCCTTTACCGCGGTTCTTGCAATACTATACGGCCTGTCTCGAGTGCAAATCCCCTGGCGGTCTGATTCAAGGGGGATTAAAACACCAAAACATGTTAGAGTTGCAACAAAACTGTTTTATTTTTTTATGGTTTCTTTGTTTGCGATCCTCGGCACCCTGCCGCTTACCATGTTTTATTTTAACCAGATTTCCCTGGTGGGACTTTTTGCAAACTTTATTTTTGTCCCTTTGATCGGTTTTGTGGTGGTTCCTCTGGGGCTAATCGCCGTGTTTTTATATCCCCTGACCGGTTCAGTGGCGTTAGGCTGCCTAAAGGTAGCTGCTGTTGTTTTGAAACACACCATAAGTATGGTTCATTTTTTTTCGGACCTGCCGTTTGCGGCGGTAAAAACCGTAACCCCGAGTTATTTGGAGATATGTTGCTTTTATATCCTGTTTTGGGCGGTTTTGAACCTAAGATATGGTTCATCAAAAACGTCGGCAGGACAAGATAACCTGCCGGACCGGGAAGACAATGCGCCGGGCAAAAGCCTTATACGAAAGCCTTCAGCAATCGTGGCCCTGCTGGTAGTTTTGGTGTTGAGCGCCGATGCATGCTACTGGTCCTATGAGCGGTTCTGGCATGATGATCTCAGAGTGACAATGATCGACGTGGGGCATGGCAATGCAGCCCTTGTGGAACTGCCGGAAGGTTACAACATTCTCATAGATGGCGGGGGGTTTTCCGATAACAGCATTTTTGATACAGGGGCCAGGATTGTTGCCCCGTTTTTATGGCAAAAAAAAATCAAAACCGTTGATACGCTTGTTCTTTCCCATCCCAACAGCGATCACTTAAACGGGCTCATATATATTGCCGAACACTTTAATGTAAAAAACGTATGGACAAATAATGAAGCAACAGACACGTTCGCATATCAA
>JAFDEW010000427.1 GCA_019310125.1 Deltaproteobacteria bacterium
GAGGTGTCTTAATGGGAACATACGCTGGAATCGATTTACATTCAAGCAATAATTACATTGGCATTATGGATCAGGATTACAAAAGGCTATTTGGCCGGCGGCAGCCAAACGATCTAACCAAAGTTTTAAACGTTTTGGAACCATTCAAGGCTGATCTGGAAGGTGTTATCGTTGAATCCACTTACAATTGGTACTGGCTTGTAGATGGGTTGCAGGAACATGGTTATACGGTACATCTGGCCAATCCGTCAGCGATAAAACAGTACGAAGGCATAAAACATACGGATGACAGATGGGACTCTTTTTGGTTGGCGCACATGAAGCACTTAAACATTTTACCTGAAGGTTATATCTACCCAAAAGAACAAAGAGCTGTGCGAGATTTACTGCGAAGAAGGCTATTTTTTGTCAGACACAGAACAGCAAATATTTTAAGCCTGCAAAGTACGATTACCAGAAATCTTGGAATTAAGATGTCAAGCAATGAAATCAAAAAACTCGACATGGACGATGCTTGTGATCTATTCGATTCTTCGAATTTGGTGTTCATGGCTCAGAATAACATCTCTACAATTAAGCATTTGGGGAAGATAATCAAAGGCATTGAGAAAGGAGTAAAATCTCAGGTTCAACTTCGCAAAGAATTTGTGATGCTGACCACCATATCGGGAATTGGAATAATTTTAGGTCTAACTATTATGCTTGAGGTCGGAGACATCTCTCGGTTTTACAAAGTAGGTAATTATTCCTCGTACTGCCGTTGTGTTGGGAGTAAAAGACTTTCAAATGGAAAGAAAAAAGGGGAGAACAACAAAAAGAACGGCAACAAATATTTAGCCTGGGCCTATGTTGAGGCAGCTCATTTTGCCAAAAGGTACATTCCCAAGGCCCAGAGATTTTATCAGCAAAAAATGGCTAAAAGAAACGGCGCTGTTGCAACCAAAGCCCTTGCTAACAAGTTGGCCCGTGCTTCCTATTTTATTATGCGGGATCAAGTGCCGTTTGATGAAGACATGCTTTTTAGATAATCGGTTTGGGTGCGGCAGAGAACCGGTATTGGGGTTGGCATAGAACCATAAGACGTGATTGGTATCTGCCGCACCCACATAAAAAAAGTAATGGCCTTGTTATCAGAAACAAGGAGCAGTTAAAAGATGGGAATATTCGAGGGAGGGGGTATGATGCGTTAGTATTATTTGTTTCATATTTTGGGCGTAGCAGTGAACCGGCAATGGGGTTGGTATTAAACCATAAGACTTGATTGGTAACTGCAACGCCCACCAACAGACGGCAATTGTTTTAACATCCTGATTCGCCTATGCCGTGAGTCCACAAGGGGTTGGTTAATAACCATAAGATTTGTGATAAAAACAATTGAACACGGTATGGCACCGAAGATTTTCTGGGGTCTGAATAGACCAGGGGCCGTGTTTTAAGCAGTGTGCATACAGCACAGCTATTTTGCATAAAACACAATCGCCTTGAACCTGATGGGTGACTGGTGCGGATCAGTATATACTGGCCGAGAACCGATAAAAACGAAATAACGGGTGCAAACCAGGACGAAAACAAGGTCGCGCTGTTGAGAGTAAAAATCAAGAAAAAATGATCAGTTTTTTTTAAGGGAGAGGTGTTTTTTTACTTGACTAACCCTTTAATGGGCGACCCCATTTTTTCTTTTTGAGTCGCCTTGAGAAAGGCGATCAGATGGTCCTCGGCAAAATAATATTCCGTATCTGTGATATCATCCTGCTCAAGCACGGCATACCGGTGCTCGCGGATGAAATAGTCCGCAATATGACGTTGGAATTTCTTTTCCGGGCCTTCAAACATAGTTTTACCGCGAATAAGATCGGGGGCCTGCTGTGGTACGAGAAACGTCTTATCCGGAGGTTTTTTTCCTCAAAGACATTGCTTTCCGACTGATTTCCTCAATACTCAGATCTTCATCTAACTCTTGACGCCATTTTGTGTAGTCAAATGGTTCCCTCTGGATAAGGGCGATAAATCGCTCAGCTTCAACGTCCCCAAGATGTTGTGTTAAAATTTGAATCCCTTTTGTCTTGATCTCGGTGTCAGTTATCATGATAGCACCTCTTTGATAAAACCTATTGAATCTGTGATTCGTATGCCCTGAATGTCAAGATATATCTTCATTGTATACCCTATATTTCCTTATTTTTCCATCCTTGTAAATAACAAGCGGAGTACGAGTGTCCTTTGCAGTTTTGCGGGCATTTTTAGCGGCTCGCAGCAACGCTGCTTCAACTCTGGCGAGGTCGGGGTCTTGAATTATCTTTTTTGTTGTGGTCATAATTGATCCTTCAAATCATCCTCTGTAATTGGTAATTGGGGACGTTCGTGCAGAACGTTCACAAGTCTAAATTGATGTCATCTATCTCCGGCTTCTTCCCTGATGATATCATTCGCGTCACACAAGAATTCGTAACACCTATATA
>JAFDEW010000428.1 GCA_019310125.1 Deltaproteobacteria bacterium
CTATTGACCGATTTCTTAAAAAGTTTTCTGGTCATGAAGAAGTCAAATACAGATTTTGGGAACCGGAAAAGAAAAAAATGACTTATATGAGCATTCGGTTTCCCGCGGAATATGAGAGGAATAAAATCTATTTGAAGGACATAATTTCTGAGAAAGAAGGTGTGAAATTTTCTTTTATAATGATGCGCCAAATATTAAACACACAGGTTGAGTCAATTGGGGAAAAGGCATAACAAGCGCTTTCACAACCGACTGGGCTACTGCAGCGCATTTATCCACTAACTATGCAAATCAATTTTTATCACATTTTCAAGGTTTATAATAGCCCTCCGCCCGGCGGGTGAAGCGCAGCGTTCTGCTTTTTTAATTAATTGCTAAAATAATTTTATGTCTGAAAACAATAAGAAAATAGTCAAGAATAAAGATTTTCCAAAACGCTCGGCAGCCCACACCTTAGGTTTTGCTGGTGAAACATTTGTTATTTATCATCTGCCTTCAGAGTGGATATCTCGACAAGTTTCCTATGATTACGGCTTAGATTTAAATGTTGAGATTGTTAAACATGGCATTGTTACAGGTAAAACCTTTTCAATCCAAGTCAAAGCATTAGGAACTGCTAAAGAAGGCGACCTCATAGTTCGGATCAAATCAACTACAGTAAATTATATGAAAGAACGGTTCGAGCCTGTTCTACTTGTTGTTTATGTTTATTCTGAGAATGATGCTTACTGGATTTGGAGCGATGAATTACCTGAACCGATTGAACAAAAAACGATTAGCGTAAGAGTTCCACGTAATAGAAGCCTTCTCAAGACTGATTGGCAGAAATTCGCAGAAATTGTTGAAAAACATTATAGAGCAAGGCCTGAAGTCGATCCGACAACTGTGAAGTATCTCGAAAGGTTTGGACGATATTCATTAGACCTTAGCAAAAGGCCACTTCTTTTTAAGGAGCATGTTGACCATTTTGAAACGATGATTAAAGATCCAAATGTTAAAGAAAGAGATCTTCAATCGTTTATCGAGCAGCATCCGAGTGTTTTTATTGGTGGTGAGTATTTCAAAATGCACGCTCAAATACGTCTAAAAACAGACAATGGAGTTTTAATCCCCGACTTTATGTTAGAACATGTCTCAGGTTTGTGTGATATCATGGAGATTAAAAAACCATCAGCACCAATAACTGCAGGAATTACATCACGGCGAAGGTATAGTGCTGGAGTTCATGAAGCTGCAGCTCAAACAAGAGTTTACCGAGATTTTTTTGATGAAGGATCAAATCGTAAATGGTTCGAGCAGAAGTATAAGCTAAAAGCATATAAACCAAGGACTATCTTATTATTAGGTCGAGATACTTCTTTCAATAGTCTAAAAGAAAAACGTGAGCTTGAAGTCGAACTTCATGATTATAGAATATTGACTTATGATGATCTAATTCGGATAGCGAGAACACAGCAGGTTATATAATAGCATCTGATAGCAGAACAACGGCATGAAGAGCGACGGCAAAAAGCCGCCGCGCCTTATGCCGGGCGTTAGAATTTGGAATATACAATGCAATGTATTGGGCGAACAAAAAAGCTAAAGAGGTGTAAAAACGATGCCCGAATAATCGTATGTAGGACGCACAAGTACCAACCTTGGACTGTAGTTCTTTTTGTTCTGACCACAATAGGGCTTCTTGCTGGGCTTTATCAAGATCTGATGAAGCCTGTCTTATCAATAGTTGGTTTATCAGGTGAAATATCAAATAAAGAGGATCTTGGTCGCCCGTATGTTTTTTTCAAACGAGCAATATTAAAGCAGAACTTACAGCTGGGCGAAACCCCGGTTATACAATTTACCCTATCGAATAGTGGAAAGCTTGAAGCTGTGTGTACTATTGGCAATATTCACTATTACTTTGATCTGCACAGCGATGATAATGAACTTTCGATCGAAGAAACGCCGAGCCAAAAAATTGAAATCGCACCATCGCAAGAGTATGGCGGAGAATTCAGGATAAGTAGTTTCAGTGTGACGGAGGCCAAACAAGTAGCTCTCAAGGAAGGTTTGGCAACATTATACTTTTTTGCAGATTGTAGCTACAAAGATACTCGGGGCCAGAAATACAAAATCGACATATGTTGGGCTTATGATAAGGACATGTCAGGTTATCTTAGGCGATGTTCTGAGACGGAAAGAAAGCGATGGATTAAAGACGAACAATTCTAACACTTAAATTAACCTGACCGCGAGGGGCCTCGTTCGACTTTTATGGGGGACGTTCGTGCAGAAAGTGCTTGAAGATTAATCGTAAGTATGAAAAATTACAGGGTATGCCGAGATTAGCAAGATTAGATGCGCCGGGCGTGTTGCACCATGTCATGGGCCGGGGTATTGAGCGAAGAGAAATATTTCGTAGCGATATCGATCGCAATGATTTTATAGGCCGTTTGTCGACCCTGGCCCAGGATGGC
>JAFDEW010000429.1 GCA_019310125.1 Deltaproteobacteria bacterium
ATAACCCCCAGGATACGAGTTCGAACCCTATTCAAGGGGGCTTGGAAGGAAAAAGGCACCCTCGCGGGTGCCTCAAGGTAGCGGGGCTCAGATTCGAACTGAGGACCTTCAGGTTATGAGTTCGCTTCCCAAAATAGGGGCCTTGGACCGTCAGGCTGGTGTTCCAAGGGTGGCCTTGCGATTTGCGACTACTCGGAACCCAGCGAGCATTGGTTGGAATTATCCTACACGCGGAGAGTCAACCTGGCAAGTGCAGTCGGGGCTTAGAACAGGAACGCCAATAACCTCACCTTCATTATTCTGTGTTGTACTTAGTAGTTGATTCCAGGTGTCTGATTCTCATGCACATGATGCTAATCCTAATTAACATCCTCGGTGTGATCCTACCTTGCCTATCTACTTGACAGATATCTTTCTGATCCCCTCAAATTGTGTTTCATCGACTTTGAACACACGCGCGGATTAGCAACTCCCAACATATTAACACGGGATTATGAACGGATGGTTATTTTCGGTCTCTACAGGTAGTCTCCCAACTGCAGCGGAATTTCTTCTATATGCGCCGATTGAATTCACTGATGGTAACTTGTAATCCCCTAAGTTTACCTAGTCTTGATTTGGAGCACCCCAAATATGGATGACTCCTTCATGATCACCCCATATTACTAATCTGTCATCCGCAGAGATTGTAATCGCGGTGATGCCTGGCGTTGGTAATCTAAGAACGAGTTCTCCTTCTTCAATATCCCATATTAGGATCTCGTCTGTATCCCCGACGAACAGCAGTCCTGTGTGGTGTGTAAATGCAAGGAATTGTCCACCAGGAACATGTCCTGAAAAACTCACTTCACCCTTTAAGACTCCCAAGTCCCATACAGACAGTTCTTCATTTCTGATCCGAGCAAGATGTCTGCCATTGGGGGAAAATTCTAAAGCTGTGACTGTTTTTCGGTCTCCCCATTTGTTCTGTCCTAATGGCAAAATTGGCCATCCTCCTTCAACCTCGATCCCACCCTCCTGGAATGCTATGGCTATACGTTCTCCCGTAGCATCAAATACCATCCGACCAATTGCCCTTTGATTGGCCCAGTCGGGATTGTTTACCATGGAAATTGACGAAACGTTCCCGCCAAGGATGTCGCTCATACTGTAGCTGAGATGAGTATGATCTAGGACTCTCGTCCCCCTTGGGTCAAGCATTGCGCTAAGTAATAACGGAGCCCACCGTTCGCCCTCAAAACAGATAAGATCCACACACTCTAGAAGCGATCCGGTCATCGTATCCCAGATGCCGATATCCCCGATATACTCTGTTAGCCCGAACCCATCATTCCGAACTTCCTTCTGCCGCGATCCAATGACAATATGACCATCACGGTCGTAGCCCACGCCCGATTCGCTTACGATCCCGAGATCGTGCTTAAATACTTCCTGTGCGGTCTTAATATCAAAGCTGCGGAGGAAACCATCGCCAGTCGTGACGACCAATAGACGAGTGGTTCCAGGGACCAGATACAATGCAGCGACCAAACCCCTCTGCTCTCTGGATTCCAGTTTCACCAATTCGCCTATTCTTCCTGTCGTAGCGATATCCATCGGAGCAAGATGCTCAGTGTATGGATTAACAGCAGAAATCGTCGCGGTAGTCTTGCGACTCCTACACCCTCCGCTCATGAGTACTGCTACGATGATAACAATCCTGAACGCTTTTTCACACCCGAACATAGCTACCTGTGCTGGCTACTTAACTCATCAGTCCAATCCTTCGGTACGTTTGCGAACCTGTTGCCTTCATCCGAATGGGATACCATACTACCTGATCTTCTACTTCCGCGACCTTGGGTAGAATATCCTGGATTCAACTACCGAGTGCAACTCTAATGGTTGGAATAGTAGCCTAGATCGTATTAATGGCATAACCCTCTCTCCAGGACATTTTTTCCACAGTCATGCGAATACGTCCTCCCAGATGTCAGGGTTCACCCTATTCTTTTTAAGCCAGGAAAATGAATTCAATAATAGTAAAAAGCCTGACGGTCTACGTTTCGTCCGGGGGGCTCAATTTGAGCGTTTCAGAAACGGGCTGATAACCCCCAGGATACGAGTTCGAACCCTGTACAAGGGGTGTGCTGGCTACTTAACTCATCCGTCCAAACCTTCGGTACGTATGTGAACCTGTTGCCTTCATCCGAATGGGGTACCATCCCACCTGATTTTCTCCTTCCCCGACGTTGGGTAGAAATCACAGTCTGCCTATCCTGATAGGAATTCAAGGCCGTGATTGTAGCGCTCATTGTGTGTCCAAGCACATTTTCTAGAACGGATGTCCTTTTTCGGCCATCACACCATCTGAGTATGGTGTCTCAAGAATTCGACCCTTGAGTCTTTGAGAAGGAGAGAATTGCCTTGGCAATAAGCCTCCCTGCGAGGGCTAACATAGCCAAGAACAATGCAAGGAA
>JAFDEW010000430.1 GCA_019310125.1 Deltaproteobacteria bacterium
GTAAAAATGAGGGAAGGTGTTTTACTTACTCGCAAATCCACCAGCCACAAATAAAAGAAGGGTTTCATAAACGAAAACCGGGACATAGCTATCACATAACCAATAAACAATCCCGCCACCAATGATGGCCGGCACAGCACAAAAAACCAAGATACCCAACCTTCTGCTGATGTTCATCTATGCAAATCTCCTCTAAGTATAAACTTATCTGAACGCTCTTTATTCAAAACCAATAAGGTTCAAGAAGCAATAATTTGATAATATTAGGAATTCCCTTTATATTAAATTCTTCGCCCGACCTTGTAAAAAACCGTAACATAAACTTCTAATTCTTAACAATAACATTTAATTAAGTAAAGGAAAAAACAGACAACCCCTTTTATTTTTTAGTATTACCATAACAGGGGGTGTAAATTAAGACCGTTGGTAAACGCTTATCCTTGCATATTGACAAACCGTGGCTCCGAAACCTTTTTTTAAATGTTAGGTTTCAGGTGTCAGGTTTCAGGATTAAGGGGAAAACGAGGTGACCAATAGCAATTATATGGACGTAGAGGATCTTGAGGTCTATAAAAAACTGAACATGCTTCCTGACACCTGAAACCTAATAGCCATGGCAATCATAGCAAACAACAGTCTTGATTTAAACCCCATAAAAGGTTGACGATGATGCGTGTTTTTAATAAGATACAAAGAATAATATTTTTAACGGAAACAAAACCTTGATGAACTCTTAAAAAATCCGATTTAGACGGTTTCGTAAAAAGTTCAAATTCAAGGCGTGCAAATTTTGTAATTATGAGGCGTTCTTATCGTACGTTGAATGATTACGGAATGCAGCACAACGCAGAAGTTGGACTTTTTACGAAACCGTCAAATCTTTGCAACATGTGCCTGATTATATTCTCCTATAATATGCATCCCCGTTACCGGTTGATATTTGCTGCCAACCGGGACGAAGATTACAACCGTCCCACAGCACCGCTTTGTTATTGGGATGACTCGCCGGGTATTCTGGCCGGCCGTGATTTAAAGGGTAATGGAACGTGGCTCGGGGTCACCCGGACCGGACGAATTGCGGCCATCACCAATTTCAGAGAACCGGGTGTTCAGATTGAGAATGCGCCCTCCCGAGGTCATCTTATCAGCAATTTTCTGGTCTCAAAAGAATCCCCCAAAACCTATATAGAGCACGTTAAATCCATGGGGAACAAATTCAACGGATTTAATCTTTTTATCGGAGACAGGGCTGAGCTGTTTTATTATTCTAACCGGAAAAACCACATTGAGAAACTAAAACCCGGCTTATACGGTGTGAGCAATCGGTTTCTTGACACGCCATGGCCCAAGGTTACCAAAGCAAAGGCTGGTCTCAAAAAACTGATTGACAACACGGATAAAATTAACCATGAAGACCTATTCGGCATTCTCAAAGACAGCGCTTATCCGCCGGACAGCGAGCTCCCTGACACCGGCGTGGGCATCAGTTGGGAACGTGTTCTTTCCCCTTTGTTCATCACCAGCAAATTTTACGGAACCCGTTCATCTTCAGTAGTTTTAATGGAACGGTCTGATAGAGTAACATTTTTGGAACGGACATTTATTTCAGACGGCGCCGTACCCAAAGAGGAAAAAACCCTGAAATATAGCTTTGATATAATTTAGTTTAACAAAATACCGATAAAAACCCTTGACAAACCCACCATAGCTGCTTAAAATTTCAATATAAATTATGTTCTTTTTCATCTTTTTTCCCAGAGTATCTCTTTGTGGGGGCGAAACGGCTTCGACGGGGATAAAGAAGCATCGGCTGCATGCCAAGCTCCTGTCGGCTTGTAAAAATGGCGGGAAACTTAAAATAATCGCAGACGATTATAATTACGCTTTAGCCGCTTAAGGCTAACGTCCTACCGGATTATTCCTGCGCATCCGGCAAGGGCGTCGACGAGCAGGATAGCCGGCCCTGATATCCCGTTAACGGATCGGTGACATTTTTACGGGATAGCCTGTCAAGCATCTTGCCTGGAGGAGACTTGACAAGGCGAAAGCCAAATTTCAGGATATGTATGTAGACGCCTGTGCGGAATGTTCACGGACGCGGGTTCGACTCCCGCCGCCTCCACCACTTATATATTATTATATCAAATAGTTAACCACATCCTGATACTTCTTTTTGTCAATTGATGCATTTGTCTCTTTCTTATGACAAACCCTATTTCTTGACATATTTTCCTTTTCACCAATTTAAGAGATTTTTCGATTGATGCTCTGAAATTTTCACCGGTCATAAAAATTTAAAAAATTAATCCATACGATTTAAATTTTTCTAAAATAATTAGTGTAGTTTAATTATTTGATGAACTCGTAAAAAGTCCGATTTAGACGGTTTCGTAAAAAGTTCAAATTCAAGGCGTGCAAATTTTGTAATCATGAGGCGTACTTTTTGTACGTTGAATGAAAAATCCTGGGATTGATCTTTTTTATAACCTTGTTTTGTTTCGTGGTTATAGAAATGACAACAGGATATCCTCCGCTGCTTGCTTCAAATATCTTGGAAATCCTATTTATGACAGGTTCCGGTGTTTACGGTGCAATGATTTACAGATTGCAATTGACTGCCATCCAGCATTTATTCGCCTTCGCCGAAATACCCTGCCGATTGTTGGAGTAAAACGGAAATCCCGCAAACGGGGTCGTAGCGAAGCGAAGATCCCGCCCAGCGGGGCTGCAGGGATGAACGGCAAGGTGAACCGCGCCGAAGCTCATCAGAGCGAAGGCGGGTTAATTTCGCTATATCATTCCAATATTGGAATGGCTACGGTGCAATTCCACTTTGATACCCCGCCGCTTGCGGCGGGGAGCTTCATAATTCAGGATTTACCAATTCGCCAAAAAGAAATTTCAACAGATATAATCACTGATCAAGGTGACCCCAATATCCCAGCATTACCGATTTGCTAAAACTGTAAAACTGTGG
>JAFDEW010000431.1 GCA_019310125.1 Deltaproteobacteria bacterium
CGATACTCATAATGATTGATAGCCCCTATGTTGCTCAGCGATATGTATCCGGAGTGCATACCCATGCGGGTCGGAAGATGGAACGTGTCGGAGTTTTGTTTGAATTTTTGCACTGCGCTAATGATGTCCAAAGCTGCGAGACATGCGTTGCTTCTGAGGGCAGTCTCAGGATGTTCGGTTGCCCAAACAGATAACATAGAATCTCCCTTAATATCCGACACGATACCGCCATATTTACTCACCGGATCGAAAATAGCTTCATAGTATTTATTCATGAAGCCGGTAAGTTCTTGTGGATCCATTTTTTCTGACAGGGAAGTATATTGTTCCGCATCCGTAAACAAGCAGGTTCCATAGACGGTTTGGGTATTTGTTTTTATATTTTCCAGATTTTCCGCCAACCGGCTCACTTCTTTATCAGGCAGGTAATATTCAAAAGCTCTTCTGATATTCTGACGTTCTTTGTGCGTATGGAAAAACTTCCACAGGACAGTGCCGAAGTAAGCGATGGGTACCTGAAAAAATAAAGGTATAACAAGTGGATACCAAATGCCGGCATTGTTGAACTGGTACAGAGCGACACTTAGATAAAGAACGCTTAGGCTGATCACACTGAAAGCGGCGATCCAGGCCGGGACAAAAATACACAGAATGCAAATCAAAACTCCCCAGAGAAAAATTGTGGCATGATGCACGGGAAAGACAAGCGGCTGAACCGGCTTGTCCTCCAGCAGGTTTGCAAACGCACTTGCCGCGATTTCAACACCGCTGATATCTATCCCGTTTGACTGGGAAAAAACGCTATAAAAACCGTCTTTTTGTTCAGGGCGCAGTCCTTCTGAGAGCCCGACAAACACTGCTTTTCCTTTTAAATCTAAATGGGGTAAGCTGATATTCGATTTATTTGGGTAATGAGTTAAATGATAGTAAGGGATCGTTTCAATGGTTCCCGGAGGACCATAATAATTTAAGTAGCGGCTTTTGGGGCCTTGAAATATTTTCACCAGCGATGTAATGAGTCGCTTCTTCTTTGAATCAAATGATAGAGAGTTTGAATTCTGAATTTCCTCTATCATTTTTTCTCCAATCAATGGGTTTTCTCTAAAGATATCTCTTAAAATCAGGATATTTTCTTCAATCCATCGGTTAAAAATGATTTCATCCTTGTCGTGGAGTAATTTTTCAGATTTGGACGGACTGACCGTTTCCAGTAATCGGATAAACTCATCGTACATTTCAAATGCAAAAATTTGGAAGACCGTGACCGGCAACGTCGGGGTATCGCCGGCTTCTGTTTTAAACGTCCAGTACTGGTTTACCCTGACAGGAACTTTGGGGAGGGGGAAGGGGGCCAGGGCAAGCGCAGATTGTGCAAGAACAGGAATTGGGGGCACTGCTCTTTCAATAATTAATTCGCCTGTATGCTTCCCATTCTTGTCTATTAAGGGTGCCGATACTTTTTTGAGGCACTCGCATAACACAACATTACCGGCATTACGGATGGCTTGGGCGAACAAATTGTCGTTTTTCAAGGTATCCGGCTTGTTGAAAGTCATGTCAAAGACAATAACGGCGACGCCCTGTCTGGTCAGATTTTCAGTGAGGCTGGCATGGAAAGAGCGGGGCCATTTCTCGGGTTCGGCGGGAAGGTTGAGATTATCACTGGAGGCTTTGTCTAAAGATACGATAATGACATCTGAAGGCGGTTCTCTGACTCCCCTCAACCTGAATAATGATTTCAGGCCTAAATTCTCCTCCAGATAAAGTCCCATAGGGGCGACGCTTGCTATCACTCCCAGAATACCAAAAAGCAAGCTGATAATCATTGCTTTGGACAAGCGTGACATGATCCGGGCCTCTTGAGCGGCAAAGAGTAAGCAGGTGTTTTACTAAAAAAGACAATCCGTAACTAAATGTTTTTTAAAAAGTATTCCGTGAAATTGGTTAAAGAAATATCCTGAAATTCGAAGAACGTCTGAAGCAACTTCCAAGTAAAATCAAAGTGTTGATAACTCGGTTAATAGGATTAAGTTACTCAGAGCTTGTTTTTGAGAAGCAAGTATCGGAGTGCAGATTCAATGTGTTACTCACATTCGGATCAGTATGTAGGGGGGAACTCAAGCTTTGGATTAAATTTAACCTAAATTGAACAATTTTTTACTCGATCTGCACCGATCTATTGCGCATCAAGAATCTGCAAAAATCCTCGACATATCCATGGGTATGCCTGCGGTTTTCGCAAATCCTTATGCATCAAAATCTCAGCACATTTCTTCGCAAAAAATCGCTCAACTTAGGTTCAAAGCAATGAATCATATTTATCGTAATAAGTCAATACCAAATTTTAACATGATCGTATCAAATTACCATGTTATCAAAAAGTTATACGAGTTATTAGAAAGTTACACGAGTAATGCAATTATTGAGCGCTTAAATGGATTTTTCAATAAACAGGAA
>JAFDEW010000432.1 GCA_019310125.1 Deltaproteobacteria bacterium
GATATGTTCAGGGTACAGACGGATGCATCCATGACTGACGAGCCGCCCGATTCCCCAAGGAATAATGGTCCCATGAATACCATATCCGTCAAGTGACAGTCCCACCCAGTATTTCCCCAAAGGGTTATCCGGTCCCGGAGGAACCGATATAAATCCGTATTTTGGCCTGAGTGACTCTGGGACCACCCATACAGGGTTAACCTTGCGATCCGTAATCTTCCCGGTGGCCACGGGTGTTTCCCAGCCAAGATTTCCGATACCGATGGGAAATGTTGTCACCATTCCGGTTTTTGGAAGAAAGTGATACAGCCTCAATTCCGGCAGATTAATTACAACCCCGTGGTGCTGGGTCGGTGGCAAGATCCATTGGGTGGGGATGTCAATGTAACGTCCGGAATCGGGGATCCAAGGATCCATTCCCGGATATAGCAACTGGATTTCGTTAAAGCCCAGATCGAAATTCCTCGCAATGTCCAAAATTGTTTCTTTGGGAGCGATGGTGTGGTGCCGTATACATCCTACAACTGATTTGCCCGGACCATATGAATAACCGCCAGCAATTCCCGTTGGGCAGCCCATAGCCGTGAAAATACTTAACGCTAAAATAACTATCTTAACCATATGGATAAACACCATCAATAATCTTCAATTCGGTCAGCAATTGTAATTATTAACATGTTACCATGGATTTAACAATCCAAAAATATCTTTTGACTAACTATGCCCGTGTTGATCTGAAAAGAGCATTTTTTGAAAACAACCCTACCAAGAAATGCCAATTTTAATTCAAGAGATGTTTTTGCTAAATTTAACAGGCGAATAATTAGCCATATTGGTTATTATAAGGTATTATATGTTAATATAATACCTTTCTATATTTTTAACTTGACAATATTAACCCTACAGCTTAAGCGATGCCCCGTATTAACTGCTTTAACTGAAGAAGTTGTAAACCTGTTTCTGAAAATTTCTCTTTTCGGATCACTTGGTTGTGCTGGATTTTGCAAGCGTCGAGTTTGCCGCATTTAGTTATTAATACCAGGCAAACGCCCTTATTTTGGATAACTTTTCAAAAAATCTTGTGAAATAAATGATGATGTTGGCCCGGCTCAATAATTTATCGAGAAGTTACTACGTTGGAAGTTTATCGTAGCCATGAAACATCTGATTATAGTCGGCTACTCAACCAGTTATTTCTTTTATTCAGTAACATTGATCACCTACCTTTTAAGGTGGAGGAATCTGTGGCAGTATCTGTCCATTATCGCCGTGACGGTCAATTTTCTTGTTTTGCTGCTCATCGCAATTTCATCCGGACATTTCCCCTTTTTTAATGTCTTTGAATGTCTTTTATTTGTCACTTTCATCTTAGGAGGACTCGGGCTTCTCTACAGCCAAACTGAAAAACACAGACTCGATGTAAGAAGCTGGGTATGGATTGAAATTCTTTTTCTCTTGACAATAGTGCTCTTCTTTCCCAAAGAGCCGTCTCTTTATCGGTCCAATCAGACATTTCTTTGGGTTGTCCTGTTTCACGGTTTCAGAGAGCTTGCTCTCGCAACCGTTCTTTTCTCAGCTGCTCATTTCATCCGTTTCCGCTTGGCACGCCGGCGCAAATCACTCAGGAATCATATTCTCCTTAGGGGTAAGAACTTCCTTCTTTTGAGTACGGTGTTTTTTCTCTGTTCGGAATACTCCGGAATGATCTGGTGCCAAACGGGCTGGGGGGATTTCTGGCACTGGAGCACAACCTTTTTCCAGTCAACCGTAATTATTCTCTGCTTGATGTTCGCTTTTCACATACCCGGCAAAAATCATCGATCAGATGACATCAGATCCGTGATCGGCGCTGTTACCGCCCTGGTGATGCTGACAATTCAGGTAACCAAGGGATTGTCATGAAAAAGATCTCCGAACAGCTCGCTTCTCTGTATGTTACGACGATCATCCTGGTTGTCTTAATCCTCTGGTTCGCCTGGGGAATTCTGCTTGCCCAATCAAACACATTAGCACATGAATTTGATGTGATGAACAGCACCCTGGCTCCTGCATGGTTTTCACGGACCCAAGGACTTTCCCTGTTGATGAAACTCTGGTTTGTGGGCCTTTGTGTGGCAATGGCCCTTCTTGCTATCAACCTGGTCTTTTGTTCATGGGTTAAGATCTTAAAAATCATACGCATCAAATTGATCATGAACAAGCTGGTCATGCTGATCATACATATCGTCTTTGGTGTGTTGGCATTGGGCCATTTCGGGAGCTTCTTTCTCGGCTATCGATATGAAAACGTAACGCTTCAACAGGCCCAATCCTTTGTTCTCAATGATGGCTACATCCTGAGCGTCAAAGACATTCATTTTGTAGACAATCCCCTGGTGCTTGAAAAGTCACCCAAAGAATTGGGCCCTGAAGACTACCACCATGAAGACAACTTTTCGGAAGTGACGCTGAGCC
>JAFDEW010000112.1 GCA_019310125.1 Deltaproteobacteria bacterium
CTGCGATAATTTTCTTCCAGCCTGATTATTCGGGTGCCGGGAAACACTTCAGGGAACCTCATGATATTTTCAAAATTTGCACCTCTGAACGCATAAATACTTTGTGAATCATCCCCGACAACCATAATGTTTTTGTTGATACCGGCAATAAGATATATGATTTCCGCCTGAATCTTATTGGTATCCTGGTATTCATCAACCATTAGACAGTGATATGTTGAGCAGATTTTTTCACGAACGTCAGCGTGATTTTTTAAAAGCATCGCTAAATATATCAGAAGGTCGTCATAATCAAATAAATTATTCTCTGCTTTTTGTTTTCGGTAAGCATTGGAAAGCGCAACGATGGCTTCTATCTGAGAAGTAAAATGAGGATAATCATTTAAAACAACATCTTCAACAGATAGCACTTTGTTGACAGCCCGGCTGAAAATGTTGACCAGGGTCTGTTTTCTCGGAAAGGAACGGCCACTTGAAAATACTCCCATTTCTTTTCTTAACATACTGATGAGCTGTTCAGCATCCGTACGGTCTATAATGGAAAAGTCATGGTCGAATCCTATTTTGGAAGCATATCTTCGCAGAACCCCATGGGAAAAAGAATGAAAAGTCCCTCCGGCAACCCTTTCACACCTATTGTCAAGCAACGCTGTGGCTCTTTTCAGCATTTCCCGGGATGCTTTCCGTGTAAACGTCAGTAGAAGAATGGCGTCTGGAGATATGCCTTCTTCTACCAGACGTGCAACCCGGTAGGTTAACGTTCTGGTCTTTCCGCTTCCCGCTCCTGCGATGACAAGAAGTGGTCCTTCTTTGAAATTGACAGCTTCCAACTGAGAAGGATTCAGTGCTTTTTTATAGGAAATTTGAGATTTATTTTTCATTAGTACCTGTAAGTAAACATCTCGGAAATTCTTTCCCGCCATGAGCGGAATAAATAAATTACGTCAACTAAATTTATCTTTCATAAGACTAAAGCGTTGTCAACTATTGTATAACCTTTTTTATGTTCTACATATTTAGTTGACTTTTAAAAAAAAGAGATATAGTAAATTAAAAAAGGATGTTAATCGTGTAACAAAATCGGCGATCAAGGAGGAAAACTAAATGAAGAAATTAAAAGATCAATTGAAGACAATAAGCAGTTCTCTTAGCTCACTTTCCAAACAAGTTGAAAAAATCATTAAACAGGTTGAAAAATTACAGCCCAAAAAAGCTGCTGTCGCTCCTAAAAAGACTGCGGCAAAGAAGAAAGTGGCTGCAAAAAAAGCTCCTGCTAAAAAAGCTCCTGCTAAATCGCCGACAGTTATTGATAGCATATTAAATGCCATCAAGAAGACCAAAAAAGGAATTACCATCGCCCAGCTTAAAGAAAAAACCGTATTTAATTCAAAACAGCTCAGCAATGCGCTGTATAAACTTACAAAGAAAGGCTTGTTTTCTGTTACTTCGAACTACGTTGTCGGAACTTAATATCAAAACCCCGTCGATTCATTCCTGACAGGTTATTTTTTAACATAAAGTCCGCGTGAAGTTGCTTCAGTTAATGATACGTTTTCCCATGCTAAAGGTCTTGAAAAAAATAAACACTTCCATCTTACTTGTCTTTTGTCCGAATTCTTTGTTGCACCAACCCGTGAAAACATAGCGTATGCATCCGTTGGTTCGCTTCGAATTCGGACTAAAACCCAGCGTTTTTTAGTGGATTTATTAAATTCCGATGGCCTGATATCTAATTTACTCGCTCCAGGAGTGTAATCATGTTTAAAAAACTTTCCGGTTCTTTCATTACAATACTTTTCTTCTGTGCTGCTATAATAGTTGTTCTATTTTCATGTGCTTTGGTTGATCAAACTGTCCAGGGCGACAGAAAAAGTGCTGATGAAAATATCGACGCTTTTGTCAAGTGGCCTCATGAAAAAAGCGACCTTCTTCCGGATCCGGTCCTTATCTTTGGAAAACTGCCCAATGGTTTCAGGTATGTATTAATGGAAAATCACAAACCCAAAGACAGGGTGAGTATTCACCTGGATGTTCAGGCAGGTTCACTGCACGAGTCAGACGATCAACAGGGATTGGCTCATTTTTTAGAGCACATGCTGTTTAACGGTTCAACACATTTTAAACCCGGGGAACTGGTAAAATATTTCCAAAGTATCGGGATGCAGTTTGGAGCCGATGCAAATGCCCATACCGGATTTAATGAAACCGTTTATGACATTCTTTTGCCAAATGGCGACAGGAAAAACCTTAAAAAAGGTCTGACGGTAATCAAAGACTATGCCCAAGGTGCGCTTCTTTTACCATCGGAGATTGACAGTGAACGGCGGGTGGTTCTGGCTGAAAAGCGAACCCGCGATTCTGCACAATATCGTACCTATGTTGCCAGATTGAATTTTGAATTTCCCCATGCAAAAATATCTAAAAGACTTCCCATAGGCAAAGAAGAAATAGTGAAAAATGCTGACCATAACCGCTTGAAAAAGTTTTATGATTCCTGGTACAGGCCGGAGAAAATGATACTTGTAATGGTGGGAGATTTTGATACCCAATCAGCAGTTTCGATGATAAAGGAAAACTTCTCCTCATTATCTGGCCGGGCGCCTCCTGTGCCCGAGCCCGATGTTGGAAAGATAAACCATTTCGGAATAAAAGCCTTTTACCATCTTGAAAAAGAAGCAGGAAATACAACGACAAGCATCGAAGTTGTGAAAAAGGTTTCCAAGGAACCGGATTCTTTTGCCTTTCAAAAACAGAGATTGATCGAAAATATTGCCAATCGCATTGTTCAAGACCGCCTAAATGCTATGGTTAGCAAAGCAGGCACTCCCTTTACCTCTGCATCCATTAGTTCAGGAATTTTTTTAAATCAAATTAAATTTGCTGAAATCACTGCCGAGTCCAGCCCGGAAAACTGGAAGAAGTCTCTTTTTCTTATGGAACAAACCTTAAGGAAGGCATTGACATTCGGGTTTACCAAATCAGAATTGGACAGGGTAAAAAAGGATTTTCTTTCAGGACTTGACAACGAAGTAAAAAAAGCTTCCACACGCAACAGTCGGCATCTGACACGAAAGATATTATGGAACCTTAATACAAGCCGAGTAGTTATGTCGCCGGAACAGGGAAAAGAACTTTTTACTCCGCTGATCAACTCGCTGACCTTACAACATATACATGACGCCTTCAAGGAAATCTGGGCGCCGGAACACAGGCTTATATTGGTAACAGGCAATGCTGAATTGACAGGGACCGATAAAGATCCCCGCTCTCAGATACTTGCAGCTTACCATAAAAGCAATATGATAAAATTGCAAAGACCGGCTGAAAAGAAAACCGCAACGTTTCCATATCTTCAAGAACCCGGGGAACAAGGCCAAATTGTCCGAACAAAAAAGATTCCTGATCTTGAAATTGTCCAGATCGATTTCAAGAACGGTATCCGGCTTAATCTCAAGAAAACCGATTTCAAGGCAAATCAAGTGCTTATTAATCTTGCCTTTGGCTCGGGCAAAACTTCCGAACCATTAAAAAAACCCGGCCTTGCTGCACTGAGCACCAAAGTAATTAACGAAAGCGGACTTGGCGCATTAGACAAGGATGGGCTTGAACGTGCCATGGCGGGAAAAAGCACGGATGTTTTTTTCCATGTTGCGGAAGATCATTTTTACTTCAAAGGGGAAACCGTTACCCAAGAAGTGCCGCTGTTGTTTCAGCTCCTTTATGCACATCTGGTTGATCCGGGTTTTCGCGAAGATGCTTATATCCTCTCCATGGAACGGTTCAGGCAGGAATATCTGGAACTTTCGGGTTCAATCAATGGCGCCATGGTACTTTCGGGAAACCGTTTTCTTGCCGGAGGAGACAGCCGTTTCGGACTTCCCTCTTTTGAGGAATTCAAGCAGTTGACCCTTGAGCATGTGCGGTCATGGATCGAAACATCACTAAAAACCAATACCATGGAAGTATCGGTCGTTGGAGATTTTGATATGAATTCGGTCATAAAATTGGCCGATAGATATTTGGGAACCCTTTCCCTTAATTCCCAAGTCTACGAATCCTCAGAGTCAAGATTGCCTAAATTCCCTTCCGGCCAATTTCGCAAAATATCTGTTGCGACAAAAATACCCAAAGGCATGGTAATTGTCGCCTATCCAACTGAAGGGTTGTGGAATATAAGCAAAACGCGCCGATTATCCGTGCTGGCGGATATTGTTTCGGACAGGTTTCGCGAGCAGATCCGTGAAAAGCTCGGCTCCGCTTATTCTACATTTGCCTTTAACAGGCCGAGCCGGGCTTATCCTGAGTATGGGGTTTTTCAAGCAGGGGTTTCTATTAATCCTGAAGAATCAAATATGTTAGTAAATAAAATAAAGAAAATAGTGTCCGGTCTTGCTGCTGATGGCGCCACCCAAGACGAATTGCATCGGGCATTATCTCCAACCCTTACCAGTATCAAAGAAATGATGCGTACCAATAACTACTGGCTGAATACAGTGCTTACGGGTTCCAAAAAACATCCCCAACAGCTCGACTGGAGCCGCACAATAATGAAAGATTATGCTTCTGTTACAAAAGAAGAGGTGTCCAATATTGCGAAGAAATACCTGGCTAACGAAAAGGCGGCGACAATTATAGTGAAACCTCAGTAGATTCCGAGGGAGCATTACCGATTTGTTAAAATGGTTTTCACCAATTAACTTATTCATTTTTTGAGCGAAAGCCTTGCAATCAGGTGTCAGGAGTAAGAACAAATTCCTCTATGGTAAGTGTCTCAGCCCGTCGAACAGGATCTATGCCCGACTTTTCAAGTATATTTTGGGCAGTATTCGCATCAATATTCAGTGCGCTTGCTGCAAGCGCGTTTTTAAGAATTTTTCTTCTGTTTCCAAAAGCCGCTTTGATGACACTGAAGAAGTAGGTCTCATCATTAGCGGGATATTCTAATCTTTTTTTAAATCTTAATTCAAGAACTTCGGAATCTACTTTGGGTTTTGGGAAAAAAACCGACGCCTTAACATCCGCTATTTTTTTTATGTTGGCACAGTACCCAAGCATAACGCTAAGTCTTCCATAATCCTTGCAGCCGGGTTGTGCGGTAATGCGCTGAGACAGTTCCTTCTGAATCATGAAAACCGCCCTGCTTAACGCTGATCTGGATTTTATAAGTTGGACAAGAATCTGGGAAGAAATGTTATAGGGAAGGTTGCCCATAACCACCAGCTTTTGTCCGATATCTTCTGCCAGGGATTTAATATTAATCTCAAGTATGTTTTGCTCCATTACAACAACATTTGAAAGATTACTTGCAAGAATCTCTGTTTTCAAAATATCTATGATATTGCGATCCTTCTCAACCGCAAAAACCTCTCTGGCGATGCGGGCCAAAGGAATGGTTAACGCACCCAGGCCGGCCCCTATTTCCAGAACAACGTCTTCCGGTAAAATCCCGGAACGGTTCACAATCATCTCTGCAGTGTTCTGATTCGCCAAAAAATGCTGCCCCAGTTGTTTTTTAGGTCTGATATTATGGAAAATCAGCAGTGTTTTTGGTGAGGTCATATTTTTATACGAAAGAAAAATTAAATGTTTTTGATATTCTGTAATTTTTTTAAATCATCCAAATGTAACACTGAAATTGAAGAAAAACATTAACGCTCTGCGGTTTTGCGCGATCGTATTGTTGTCATAATTTTACGTGTTATAAAATATGCGGCAATCCCCGGAAGAATTCCCAATATTACTCCGCCGGCTATCATGGCCATGGTGACATCCATCCCGAGTTTTAAAAGCTCCAAGATCGATTCGTATTTTACGTCAAAGGGAACTGAATTGCCGAAAATGAACATTCCTGTCTTGTAACTTCCCAGATAAAAAAAAGGTGCGGTAATCGGGTTGCAAAACCAGACGCCAAGGGCAGCGGCAGCTTTACTTCCACGCAAAAGAAAAGCCAGTGCAACGGCGACAACCGTATGAAACGGCATGGTAGGGGTTATGCCCACAAAAACCCCGATGGCCATACCCATGGCGATATAATGGGGATCCCCCTCAAGCTTTTTTATCCGTTTAACAAACTCACGGAGATTATACTTTTGTAAAAAGCCCTCTGATTTTTTGGAACCCTGTTGTTTTTCTCCTTCTTTCATCAAAATGCCTATAACTTTTTCATAGTTCCCCTGAAAGCGCGATATAAAATTTAATCATACCTGAAGCCTTATTAAAATAGATTTGCTTGGAAGAACCAAAGCATTACCATTTTTTTGACAAAACACCGATGCAGTATCATATAGCATTGTAACTGAACAGGGTAAACGCATTTGAATCCCAATATAGGGAGAACGCTCCACGACGGCGTACATCTCTTTCCAGCCGACTGAAACTTGTGCTTAAGCACCCGTAAGCCCGAGCCGCGCCGGAGTTGTTAAGAATAATTCGTCGTAAATTTATCCTATTGATTCTTTTGTCATAATTGTAAATTTATCCTATTGATTCTTTTGTCATAATTTCATTCAGCTCGGGCTAACGCGTGCTAAAGCCCTTCAAACAGTCAGTCGGTTTCCAAGAGAAATACGCTGTCGCTACGCTGCAGCGAAGTCAAATGCGTTTACCCTGTGTAACTGAATTGTATAACTTGACTTTTTATATATTATCAAGTAATTTTTATATTAATATTCTTCATATACAAGTTATTTCTCCATCTCAAACAGCCCGGCATACAAGGAGGATCGCATGGTAAAGAAAAAAGGTAAATCTGTGAGTTTTGATGCAATGGTAAAATTCTTCCTCCAGTATTACAATATTCCGACCCGGAATGATATTATCAAACTCATGGATAAAATCGATCGTCTTGAGATGCTCATTAAGTCGTCTCTAATTAACGGCAAAGGCGCCGCCATCTCCGGTATACAAGTGTCCAAAAGCAAGACATCAACCGGCAGGACTGCCACGACTTCTACCGATAGTGCTCTGGAAGTAATCAAACGATTCAGAAAGGGCGTAGCGTTTGCCGATATCCAAGCCAGAACAGGGTTTGAAGACAAAAAACTTCGCAATATTATTTATCGCCTGCATAAAACGGGCAAAATTGTGCGTAAAAGTCGCGGCCTGTATATCGCTGCATAGCCCCTTGAGAATTACCAATTATGGATTGCAGATTGGAAACTCGAAGAATCGCCAAGTGGTTAATGATTCCGTGACAGGTTGTTAGGGCTGAGCTATTGGGGTAAAAACAATATATTTTAGGCAGTTTTAATTAAGGGGTTATTTATGAGTACACCTTCGGATCACAACAATCCCGACATCAAACAAGGAGACCGTGTTTTTGGCTATTTTATCAAGCAGATCGAAGAACTTAAAGAAATCGGGGTATTTCTTTACCTGCTTGAACACACCTTAACCGGCGCCCGGCATATTCACATCAGTAACAACGACAAAGAAAATACATTCAGCGTAGCTTTTAAGACGGTTCCTTCTGATTCAACCGGTGTTGCTCATATCCTTGAACATACGGTTTTGTGCGGTTCTCATAAATTTCCCGTAAGAGATCCGTTTTTTTCCATGCTTAAAAGAAGTTTGAGCACGTTCATGAACGCTTTTACTTCATCGGACTGGACCATGTATCCTTTTTCCTCTCAGAACCGAACAGATTTTTACAACCTCATGGATGTTTATCTGGATTCCGTTTTTTACCCCAACATCGAAGAGCTTAGCTTCAAGCAGGAGGGACACCGCCTGGAAATAGAAGATGGCGCAAAAGACTCTGATTCTGTGAAGCTGGTTTATAAAGGGGTTGTATACAACGAAATGAAAGGCGCCATGTCATCGCCGAACCAGGTAATGGTCCGATCCATTTTAAATGCGCTTTATCCTGAAACAACCTACGGCTACAATTCGGGCGGAGATCCCTCGGTAATCCCTCAATTGACATATGATCAACTTAAGGCGTTTCACCGCCGGCATTATCATCCCAGTAATGCTTTTTTTTATACATACGGGAATCTGCCTTTAAGAAACCATCTTAAATTCATCAACGATAAAATTTTTACGCATTTTGAAAGCATGGATCCGAAAACCGATGTTCCTTCCCATCCCCGCTGGATCACACCGAGAAAAAAGACATATTTTTACCCATTGGACAAAAATGAAGACCCATCAAAAAAATGTCAATTGTGCATGGCATGGCTTACCGCCGATATAAAAGATCCTTTTGAGGTGTTGATTCTAACGATCCTTGAACAAATTCTTTTTGGGAATTCCGCATCTCCCCTGCGCAAGGCGCTCATAGATTGTAAACTCGGAACAGCGCTTTGTGACGGAACCGGTTTTGATGCGAACAACAGGGATACCATGTTTGTCTGCGGGTTGAAAGATGTTGAGGAATCTGCCGCTGATAAAATTGAATCCATAATATGCAATGTTCTGGAGGATCTCTCGAAAAACGGCATTGATAAAAAAATGATTGAATCCGCTATTCATCAGCTGGAGTTTCATCGTAAAGAGGTAACAAACATACCTTATCCATATGGTATCAAGTTGCTGTTGACAGTTGCCAGCAGTTGGTTTCATGGAGGTGATCCTGTCAGAATTTTGCAGTTCGATGCCGATCTTGAGCGGCTTCAAAATGAGATCTCCAAGGGGCCCTTTCTTGAGAACCGGATTAAAAAGTATTTTCTGGACAATGCGCACCGGGTGCTCCTTACTCTTGTTCCTGATCCGTTAATGGAACACAAAGAGCGCCATCGCGTCACAGCAGAACTCGACCGGATTTGTGCTGAAATGACACCATCCCAACTTGAAAAAATAAAAAAAGATACCCAAGCGTTAAAACAACTCCAGGAATACAAAGAGGACGTTTCCTGTCTTCCCACATTAGATCTGGAAGAGATTTCCCCCACGGTTCAAATCGTGAAAGCGTCAACCGCTTATGACACCGTACCGGCCACTTGTTATGGGCAACCAACCTCCGGTATCTTTTATTTTTTGGGGGCTACCGGAAGCGGATTGGTGCAAAAAAAATTGATCCCCCTGGTTCCTTTTTTCTGCCACGCCTTTTCCAAGGTCGGCACGGCCATACATGACTATACAGAAATGGCACAGCGAATTGATATGTATACCGGCGGTATCGGCTTGTCGTGCCATGCCCGTACCGGTTTTGACGATTCAGGAGCCTGCATACCCCTTGTGGTTGTTAACGGAAAGTGCCTGGTTCGAAATCAGGACCACCTGTTTGACATCATTCAAGAATTTTTGTGCAAATTTGATTTTTCAGATCTGGTTCGTCTGCGGAGCCTTTTTCTGGAGTACCGTGCAGGTCTGGAATCGATGATTGTGCAAAACGGCCACCGGTTAGCCATGTCCATGGCTTCAAGAAATTTTTCTTCAGCAAGTGCACTCAACGAAGCCTGGCACGGAATTCAACAGCTTCAAACCATAAAAACGATAACCCAAGACCTTACAGACGAAAAACTGAAATCCGTCTCTGAAAAACTTTTCGTCATCAGCAAAACACTTTTTACACGTAACAACTTTAAAATGTCGCTGATTGGTGAAGAACATGCGATTTCAACAGCTTCTTCAGCTACGGCATCCATACAAAACTCACTCATACACGGCCCGGAATTATTGACGTCGGAACATGGATTTGTGCCGCCGGAAATCGATTGTGATCATCAAATCCCCAGAGAGGGATGGAGCACATCGTCATCCGTTTCATTTGTGGCCAAGACCTTTGAGACGGTAAGGCTGGGACATGAGGATGCACCGGCCTTATCCGTGATAAGCAAAATACTCAGATCATTGTATCTGCATCGCGAGATTCGGGAAAAAGGCGGGGCATATGGGGGATTTGCCGTGTACGATACTGAAAACGGACAGTTTTGCCTGGCTTCTTACAGGGATCCGCATATCGTTTCCACTCTAAAAACATACGATAATGCCCGGGATTTTATAAGATCCGGCAACTACGGCGATGAAGACATCAAAGAGGCAATCCTCCAGGTATGCTCTGACATTGACAAACCCGACTCACCGGGGAGCGCGGCCAAAAAGGCTTTTTTCAGGAAGATCGTTTTCTTGTCGGATGAAACCCGTGAACAATTCAAGCAAAAACTTCTTACCCTGACCCGCAATCAGGTCATAGACGTTGCCCAAAAATATTTTGATAACAGCAACCAAAACCAAGCGGTGGCCGTGATATCGAATGAAGACAGATTGAATGCGGCAAACCAGCAGCTTGCGAACAACCCTCTAAAACTATTCAGGATTTAGGTTTTAACCTAAATCCCGAAGGGTGTGAATCACGGCTGTTGGCAATATGAAAATTCATGTTCGTCTGCGCTACGTATTTAGCTTTGGGGAAAAGATGTCAGGTTTCAGGTTTCAGGTGTCAGGGTCGAGAAACTTGAAGAGCTGAAACCTAAACACTGACACCTTACGATTGAACTCAATAACCAACAATCTTGATTTACACCCAATCCCGAGTTGATTTTTTATAAAATCTGTTCCGGATTTCATCCTTTGCCTGAAAAAGTTGCTTTCTTTTCTAAAAATACGCTGTTCCGTTTATGCTCCGCTTAGAAATCTTCTCTATTATCTATTTTGCTCCTTGAAATATCAACATCCATAACCCAAGCAAAATGAATAAAGATCCGGCCCCTATTTTAATATAGTTTGGAGGAATCAGTCTGCTTATGGCAGATCCAAAGACAACCGCAAGCAAGGAGGTCAAAATAAGTGCGCTCGCAGAACCGATAAATACGGCAATCCTTGATTTATTGTCAACCGCAAAAGCAAGGGTCGCCAGTTGAGTTTTATCGCCCAATTCTGCAAGAAATATCATTCCAAAAGTTGTTAACATTACCTTGAAGTCCATGTTTTGATCCTCCTTGTGTATCTCGTATTCAGCCATTTCCCTTTGGCACCTTAAAAGAATATCATGGAAAAAACAATCATGGAAGTGCCTGAAGCGTAAAACCAGACGTAAAAAAATAATTGTGTTTCCACAACATCCCAAAATTTCTCCTTGAACAGTTATTGGCCTGGATTTTTTATCGTCTTTAATATATGGTTATTTTGATTATTTTTTAAATAAAAAGATTTTAATAAGTTCGTAACTAAAGGTTATGATTATGAAAGTAGACGGCAAAGATCTCCGACCCATTTGGCTTGATTCGGACTTAAATGTTGTAAAAATTATCGACCAGAGACATCTTCCCCACGAATTTGTAATTGCGGATCTTGAAACCGTTGATGATGTCATCAGAGCTATTACGGAGATGTATGTAAGAGGGGCGCCCTTAATCGGGGTAACGGCTGCATATGGCGTCTATCTTGCCGTTTTGAATTCACCGGTTAATACCGTTGGAAATGACTATTTAATAAAGGAATGCACACGGTTGAAAGCGGCCAGACCCACGGCGGTTAATCTTGCCTGGGCTGTGGATAAAGTTTTATCCGAAGTGTTAAAAACAAACACCGTTTCAGATAAAATTAGTATGGCCCGTAAGCAAGCCCAAGAGATTGCCGAGGCAGAAGCTGAAAACTGCCGAAAAATCGGAGAATACGGATTAACCCTGATTTATGAAATCAGCCGCAAAAAACAAGGCCATACCGTTAATCTGCTTACCCATTGTAACGCCGGATGGCTGGCCTGCATCGAGTATGGCACGGCTACGGCGCCGATTTATGCCGCATTTGATAACGGAATAGATGTACATGTATGGGTTGACGAAACCAGGCCCCTGAACCAGGGTTCACGGCTGACGGCATGGGAACTTGGCAAACATGGTGTCAAACACACCGTTATAACGGACAATGCCGGCGGCCATCTCATGCAGCACGGTATGGTTGATATGGTCATCGTGGGTACGGACAGAACAACATTCACCGGAGATGTTGCGAATAAAATCGGGACTTACCTCAAAGCCCTTGCGGCCAGGGATAACAACATACCTTTCTATGTTGCCCTGCCATCGAGCACTTTCGACTGGAATATTAAAGATGGAATAAAAGAGATACCCATAGAAGAGCGAGATCCGGATGAAATAAGGTATGTCCAGGGGCTGGACCGGGGGACTATTAGAAATGTTTTAATTCCTCCCAAAGCAAGTCCTGCCGCCAATTTTGCTTTTGATGTCACACCGGCAAGACTGGTGACCGGTTTTATAACGGAACGGGGGATCTGTAAGGCATCGGAAGAAGACATACTCGGTCTGTTTCCTGAAAAGAAAGTATCAATTTAGCGTAATCAAATAACGAGGCCGATGCTAACGCTTATTTTTTTCCTGCCATGGATAGGCAACCCGCGGGTGGGATGTGGCCTCCAGAGAATCCGTCAATGTCTCTATAATCTTCGCGATGTTACGGGTAGAAAGGTTACATTCGTTGAACTGACCATCAGCAATTCGTTTTACAATATTGAGGATAATCATTTTCTCGACCTTCTCTCGCGAGGTCGATTCCATGGACCTGAAAGTGGCTTCTACCGCATCCACTATCATCAATATTGCGGCTTCAAGGCTTTGGGGCTTTGGTCCTGAATACCGGAAATCCTCCCTGCGGGGTTTTGACTCCGGGTTTGCCTCCACGGCTTTGTTGTAAAAATACTCTACAAACATCGTACCATGATGCTGTCTGATAAAGTCCACAATAACTTCTGGCAGCCCCATTTTCCTTGCAATCTGTTCGCCATATTTTACATGATTGATGATAATTTGTGCACTCTCTTGGGGATCCAAATTATCATGAGGATTCTCGCCGCTGGATTGATTCTCAGAAAAAAACATGGGATTAGCCATTTTTCCTATATCATGGTAATAAGCACCTATTCTGAGCAAAAGCGTGTTTGCACCCACTGCCTCCCCCACGGCTTGGGCAAGGAATGCCATTGTCATGCTATGTTGATAAGTTGCCGGGATTTTGGCGAAAAGGTCTTTCAAAAGGGGATGTTGAAGGTCGGAATATTTTGTAAGTTTGAAGTTGGAAGCGGCACGCCAACTCATTTCTAATATCGGCAGTAGGAATAATGCCATAGGTCCTGCCAGAACGCCGCCCACAAAAGCCCAGCCCAGGCAATCGGACAAACGCTTGTCCGAAACCATTGCCTGAAAAAAGGCCCAAATTTCGTGCCAGTTCCCCATAAGAGGAGCCATGTTTTCCCACTTTGTAGAATAAGCGAAAAGTACGCCCACATTGATAATTCCGACGACTAATGACGGAAGTAGAATATGAATACGTTTTTGTATCTTGGAACAGAGCAAGACAGCGGTCAACCCACCTAAAGTGAAGAAAAGAAATATCTCAAAAGTGCGGGCTGAAAATAGGGTTAGCAATATCGCTCCAATTACCGTGGACCAGGTGGCTGCGATTCTTCCATAGTTTAGAAGAACGACCAGGAGCGGAAGCAAGGCAAAAGGTACAAAATAGAGAGGAAAAGGGGTGAACAAGAGGCAAAACTTGAAAAGAAAAATACTGATGATCAATAGAAACAGAACAGGCCGGTAAGGCAGTGTCTTCTGACGTTCTGTGTCAATGATTTTCAAAAAAAGCCTGTCATGGAACACGACGATTAGCAGAGTTACAATAAGTATCCAAGGGGTATTGCCATAAAGATTTTTTTTAGTAAACTCACCATGAGAAACAATCAGCAATAAATCCTCTTCGCTTAGCACTTTTCGAAACGGGACGAGGACATCCCCTGGTTTGTAATGTATGACTTTGGAAGGATAACGCCTGACGATCTCTTGGATCCTCCTGTCATTTTCCTTTTGGTCGTATTTCAAGGTCGGCAGGAGAGTGGATAGTGATACCTTTATAACAGGATCCAAGACCTCTTTACGGACTTGCCAAAAGAGTTGAGTGACTTTATCTTGTAGCATGAAACGAGCCTGCTCAAGGGTAATGACTTCCTCAACGGGATGGGCCACAATCCCCTTGGGTTCAGAATAAAGTACCTCAATTATGTTTTTACCACCATATGGCTCCGGGTCTTCTACAATGATATTTTGGAGAATGGTTTCTTCGAAAGCCAGGATGCCATTCAAAAGGCTCGTCAGATTTCTGTAGCCAAGCAATTTGTTTGCCTCATCCAGGCTGATCTTTACTCCCAACTCTTCGTATACATACGTTACAAGTTTCTGCCCCTTAGAACGTTTTTGTCTTTGAAGAAAGGAAACCTCTTTTATCAGGTCATCCACTTTTGGTTTTACTTTCTCGGCAAGACCTGGGAGATAGGTATACAAAGGAACATACCGGGAAAGGGCTATATCGCGCCTACCCCTAAGCGCTTTATTTTGATCAAAAATAAAGGATCCTTGGGACCGAACGGAGAAAGGAACAACCTCGCCGAGTTTGGGTGGCACGGCAATAAAATAAACATACTCAACGTAGGATGCAAATAAGACCGCAAGTACAAGGATGCTGTTGAGTATCAGTCTCATCTTGGTTTCAGTTGACTATATCGTTTAAAGGTCGCAAGTACAAGGATGCTGTTGAGTATCAGTCTCATCTTGGTTTCAGTTGACTATATCGTTTAAAGGTGATGAACTCGTAAAAAGTCCGATTTAGACGGTTTCGTAAAAAGTTCAAATTCAAGGCGTGCAAATTTTGTAATCATGATGCGTACTTGTCGTACGTTGAATGATTGCGAAATGCAGCACAACGCAGAAGTTGGACTTTTTACGAGACCGTCAAAGGTAATTTAAAAACATTATGAAAGCAAAAGAAAAGAAAAAAGCGAATTGTGCGCCGCTTTCAAAATAATCGTAAAACATGAAAACCGACGATAATCGGCCAAAATTACCGTGCAGATATCAAAAACAAACCCGTGAGTCAAGCCGCAAGATTTGTACCTACAGGGTAAACGCATTTGATATTTTTGCAGCGTAGCGACGGGGTGTTTCTCTTGGAAATCCACTGACTGTTTGAAGGGCTTTAGCACGCGTTAGTCCGGAAAGAGAAATACCCCGTCGTGGAGCGTTCTCTCTGAACTGGGATTCAAATGGGTTTTCGTAAAATTTGCAGCTCGATTTTGCTATTTCCCGTTCCCTTGGCTTTGACCGGAAAAACCTTTTGCCAAGCTGCATTCAGCAGATTCACAAAATTTCAATAGACCTGTTGATTGACTTTGATGGTCACGCTTTAAATGAAAGTTAAGCCAAGATGGGGTATTGTTAAGCTCCCACATCCTTGGCGGTACACATCCGACCATCATCTGTTCACTTTCTCCTGAAAATGCCAAACGTTTGTAAGCTCTGACCCAGACACATTGTCGTTCAGGGAAAATCTCACACTTACCGTTTCTGCTGCCGCCGCAGGCCCCGTTTCGTGTATGCTTCGGGCATTGAGATTCCGGACAAAGAAAAGCCACATGTTGAATTCCGCAATCTCCGCATTGCTCACACCCCAGTAGAAGCTTCTTTATGAAACTCTCAAACTGGTGGACAATTTGTTTGCCGCCCGGACGACCATCGAGCCAGCCACACAACCTGCTGAAAAATGGAGCGGCTTTAGATTCAAAAGAAAAAAATGCCCCATGCAAGGACTTAAGAAATTTAAAATGTATCTTTTCGCTAATTCTCAAAGGCGGCGGTTTTTTCCCGAACTCCGGTACCGGCAAATCACGCATGCCATCCTTTGGAAAGACGTAAAACCCTCCGTAAACCGGAAAGTCGAACTCGGTCAGAAATTCTTTCCAGCCATGTTCAATTTTATGCATTAGATTCAGGATACGACCCGCAACGTCAAAATTATGATGGATACCGCCGATGTGCATCCCTCGATAGCCGAGTCCTTTGAGTATGGCGCCCAGCTTTGCGATCCGTTCAACGGCCTTTTTACGTCCCTGCCTCGAATCGCGCCATTCAACTTCAACCTGTTTCAGCAGCTTATCGGTAACTACTGCGCCCGGCACTGCTCCTTGATTCATGATCCTTGCGGCTCTGGGAGTCAGAACATAAGTGGAACCGATCACGGGAATGTCTATTCCTGCCAATTTTAACATGCTGATCAATTCGGCAAATTTGTATGCGTCATATCCCAATTGAGTGATTACAAATTGTCCACCGGCGGAAATTTTCCGGCAAAGCTTGGCGTATTGGGCAAAACATTCGGCTTCGGTGTATTTGAACGGTGAAACCGCGCATCCCGAAAAAAATCCGTCAGGATCACCGGATTCATTCATTCGTTCATTGAGCTGCTTCAACATCATAAGCAAATTCACAGAATCCAGATCGAATACCGGCGCCCCTTGACCGCCGAACCCCTTACCGGTGTAATCCCCGGTTAGGGCCAGTAGATTTTTCATACCCATCATGGCAAGCTGTAACGCCCGGCTTTCCATACCGACCCGATTCAGGTCCCGGCAGGTAAAGTGCACAATAACGTCCATTCCCACTTTAAAAATCTCGTATCCCATAACATCCGGACTCAGTGAAGGATTCCCTCCGGGATTATCTGTTATTGAAACTGCTGAAATTCGTCCGTCGGCAAACGAATCTTTCGCAATTCCCATAACCGTGTCCACGGATCTGCCCACCGATTCTTTTCCGGGAACCAGCTCAAGGGTGATGATAAAATCGTCTGTATTTAGAAGGTCGGTCTGAAATACACGCAGCATAAAAACCTTCCCATGTGTTATAATTACGATCGGTTTTGGTGATCAGCTTTTGCGAGCAAAAGCCGATCACCGTTGGATGCCGTTTTGATTTAGCCCAATATGGCTTTGAGATCCTCCTCAGGTGTCTTGATGGGCATGATATTAAATTTTTCCACCAGTACGTTGAGGACGTTGGGTGATACAAAGGCAGGCAGGGTGGGTCCCAGTCGGATGTCTTTCACGCCGAGGTAGAGCAGCGTCAGTAAGATGGCGCATGCTTTTTGTTCATACCAGGACAAAATCATGGAAAGCGGTAAATCGTTGACACCGCAGTTGAACGCATCGGCGAGGGCCACCGCAATCTGAATCGCTGAATACGCATCGTTACACTGCCCGACATCCAGCAATCTGGGAATTCCGCCGATATCTCCCAAGTCTTTGTCGAAAAACCGGAATTTGCCGCAGGCCAAGGTTAACACCACACAGTCATCCGGCACCTGCTCAACAAACCGGGTATAATAATCCCGTCCGGGTTTGGCGCCGTCACATCCACCCACCAGGAAAAAATGGCGAATGGCTTTGTTTTTCACGGCTTCGATGATTTTGTCGGCCACCCCCATCACCGCATTATGGCCGAAACCCACCATCACCTTTTTTCCGTTTTGATCTTCCAAAAAACCGGGAAGCTCCAGTGCTTTTTCAATGACCGGGGTAAAATTTTTGTCAGCAATATGCCGCACCCCGGGCCAGCCCACAAGACCGGTGGTAAAAATATGGTCTTTATAAGAGTCCCTTGGTTTTTGGATACAGTTTGTGGTCATAAGAATGGCGCCTGGAAATTTATCAAACTCTTTGGCCTGATTTTGCCAGGCAGTACCGTAATGCCCATAAAAATGCGGATATTTCTTAAGTTCCGGATAGCCGTGACAGGGCAGCATCTCTCCATGGGTATATACATATATCCCTTTGTCCTTACTTTGCTTAAGAATCTCCTCAATATCCTTTAAATCATGACCGGAAACTAGAATCGCCTTTCCCTTTTTGGCGCCCAGCGGCACCGGTGTGGGAACCGGATGACCATATACACCGGTATTGGCCGCATCCAGCAGCTCCATGGCCTTGAAATTAATTTCACCGCATTTCATCACAAGTCCGATGTAATCCTCCACGGAAAGCCCTTTATCCAGGGTGGCTGCCATTGCCTCATGCACGAAAGCATAGACCGTATCATCTTCCCGGCCCAAAATGGCCGCGTGGTCCGCATAAGCAGCCAGGCCTTTGAGCCCGTAGATAAGCAGCTCTCTTAGAGATAAAATATCTTGATCCATCGCCGGATCTGACTTGACCCCGACCTGTTCGCCCTGATTTACCAGCGCTTCTTTAGTTGCCTCCGGGATAAAGGTTGCAGGACCTTCTGCAAAATCGACCTTACCTCCGGCTGCTGTGACTTTTTCCTTAAGGTCTTCACGCCGCCTCACCGTCTCATTGATCAGCCTGACAAAGCGATTGGAATCAAAATCAACATTTGTTAAGGTTGAAAAAATAGCTTCACAAGCAAAATGGTCGAGTTTTTTATCATTGATGCCAACCTTGCGGCCTTCCACCGCAACCTGAGACAGCCCTTTAACCGCATAGAGCAACAGATCCTGCAACGCCGCCACATCCGGCTGTTTGCCGCATACACCAATTTTGGTGCAGCCTTCTCCTTTTGATGTTTGTTCACACTGAAAACAAAACATAAGTTGCCTCCTTTCAAAGCATATTCAAAAATGACGGTTTCGTAAAAAGTCCAACTTCTGCGTTGTGCTGCATTTCGTAACCATTCAACGTACGAAAAGTACGCCTCATGATTACAAAATTTGCACGCCTTGAATTTGAACTTTTTACGAAACTCGGACTTTTTACGAGTTCATCAAAAATAACAGACTAAAAATGAAAATACCTTGATTTAAGTCAAAAATAACAAAATAAATTTGTTCTAAGTGAGCTTCTGAATCAGCGTAGGAAGAGTTTTATAACCGCAGAAGTCCGCCCCAAATGATTTGAGGCGGAACTCCTCTGATAATTAAAAAGTAGTTTATGGGTCTGTAGGGAATACTTCTTTTGGTTTGGAGGTATTTCCCGTGGCATTGGGGTAGTCTGTTGCCTGATATGCTTTTTTATTATGCTTGATCAGATCCCGAGCCTCTTCCATATAATTATTATACCGTTTCTTGCATTCATAGAAACCGTGCCACCAGGCATAGTCCGGCGCCATCATGGCCGTACCCATACGGGCTCTCCTTCCTTCATGATGCCAGAGTTCATAGTATTCCACTTCCAGTCTTTCATCGAAAAATTTGGTTTTGTCCAGCAAGCCGTTATCGTATAGCTGATTCAACATTGCTTTGGCCGGTTTAAAATAAACGTCATTATATTCTGCTACGACTTTATCAAGCTTGACATAATGATTATCAACCCAGGTTTTCCCATGGCACTGGGTGCAGACCACCTTCATCTTATCGCGCTCCGTCTGCCAGTTGGTCTTGGCCGGAAACGGCTTGAAGTCAGAAGGCCGGATGGTCAATGGTGCCTGAATCTCCCAGGATAAACGCTCCGTAACATCGTGTGTGGTTAAGGTTGTCCCGGCCCCGGACATATGACAGGACGCACACGTGGGACCACGAAAATCGACTCCCGGCGACCAGGTTCCGGGTGCGGCAGTCCAATTGTAGTCGTCACCATGGGCGGTGTAGATATCGCCGTGCTTTGACTCCATGTAGATTTCGATCTGCGGATGGTCCGGACCCAAGTGGCATTGACCGCACGCTTCGGGTTTCCTGGCTTCCATGACCGAAAACATATGGCGGGTGTGGCAACTGGTACAGCCTCCCTTGCTGCCGTCTAAATTGATTCTACCCACTCCCACGTTGGGCCACGTCTCAGGGTCAAGCGTACCGTCCTTCATTTTCAATACAGTACCATGACAATGGTAACAGCCTGTAGCCCGCTCAACATCGCTATTCATTCCCTTATTCAGCCAGGGGTCAATTTTCCATATGATTTCCATTGTATTGGCATGTTTACTTAGGCTGTATTGCTTGGCTTCATCAGGATGACACCGCGAACAATCTTTGGGCGTCACAACAGCAGCAACCGGAATCTTGTATTCAGTGGTTCCGTATGGCTGGTCGGATCGCTGATACTGCTTGTAATGCTCCTGACTTACGTCCGGATCAAATGCTTCGGCTTTATGGCAGTCATAGCAGGTGATGTTGGCGCTGGCATGTCGACTATGAGCCCAGTCCGCAAAAAGCCCGGGATGCTCTCGCTTGTGACACTCGATGCAGGCGATGGCCTCTTTAGGCATACTGCGCTCAATTCGAAATTCTTTCTCTTTTGCAACATTCTGGGCGACTCCCACAGCAGCCAATGCCCCGGTGATCATCAAAACCACCGGTAAGGTCCAAAACCATTGTTTTTGTATCATTGGCTCTCCTCCTTTCTTTTACTTAGTGCCCGAAGGAAAACTAGGATTTTTCGTTAAGATCAAGGAAGACGAAAATTTTAACCACAGGAATACTGGTCGTATTTCGAGGATTAAAATTTGAGTCTGACGCAGATATTGGCGGAAAAGACAGTTTTCGTTCAGGCACTACTTAACCGTTTTTATAACCCCAATCCCCTGTAACTGATTTTATAGTGTTTATAGGCATAATACTCTCTGGGATTATGCACCAAATCCCTGTGGCAGTCCACACATCTTTTCTCATAACCCGGTCTTGCATAAACCACTGACCGGTGCGCCAGCATTGCTCCTCTTTTGTCGGGCATGTAGAGAATGTTACGATGACATTTTTGACACTGGTCGTTTTTAAAAGAAAAATACGCCTTTTGGCGCTGCAACTCGTGGTCGTATCGGGTCATATCTTGTGTGAAATGAGCAAAGATATCTTTTATTCCATGAGCCGTTTTCGAATAAAAAAATTCGAAGGTGTCGTGGGGAGCCGGTAGATGGCAGTCCATGCAATCCGCTACAAATCCCTGTTCATTGTTTACATGAGTTGAGGTCTTCCAGGTATTGTAAGCGAACTCGATTTCGTGACAGGGAGGTCCTTACCATTGTGTAATAACCGAGACTGAACAGAGGAAATGCGACGATAATTCCAACGAGAATAAGCAATCCGCTATAAATGTATTTCTTCATCACTTATCCTTGCTTTAACTGTTTGAGTTGATGGTGAAAAGAGTAGGATGAACAATCGAAGCTTAATCGGATTAATAATAAATATTTCATAAAATTATAGTCATGTCAATATAATGAATATTATTTATTTAATGAAATATATTTATAATTAAGTAAGGCTCGCGAAAATCTGCAAGCCGAGAATTTTATCGCATACTAATCCAGAGAAAAATGATGATATTTTTTGTTTGTCTTGACATTTCAAATTATTACGATAAATTTTAGTAACTTCTCAATAAATTCTGGTTAATTAAATGCTGATTTTGAGTTGGCTCCATAATTAATTCAGCAGTCGGGGTGTTTTCCTTATTAAGCTTTAGAAATAGCGTAATGAATGATCAGCAGCGAAATCATACACTGTTTGAATATATTAGGGATCGTTAAGATAGAACAGCGGTATTTTATGTGGGCAATTAAAATACGTTAAGCGAGCTGCCATATACCTTAATTTATTTAGAGCCATATTTTCTGTTCTATTTTTACGAACCCTTATTTATGAGTTTGTATGATGTAGTCGCTGATTATTCATGGAGCTATTCAATCAAGCATGCAATGGAGGTAACCATGGACAAAATTCTAAGAATCAATATGGGAAATGACAGTGGACCTCAAGCCAGTGAAGAACCGATGGGTAATTATGCCGGTTTGGCCGGTCGCGGCATGACCTCGGCAATTATTGCCAAAGAAGTGCCGCCTCTGTGTCACCCGCTCGGAAAATCCAACAAACTCATCATTGCCCCCGG
>JAFDEW010000113.1 GCA_019310125.1 Deltaproteobacteria bacterium
CACATAACCGCCGGCACCAAAGAAATGGCCAGAGGAATCACCAGGTATAATAAGGGGTGTTACAAGGACTCCCTGGAATATTTTTTCAGGGCGCACGAGCTGTTTGTTGCCTCTGACCAATTAAGCGGTGTTGCCATGAGTCTCAACAACATGGGAAACGTTTACAGAGTAACGGGTGATATTGACAGCGCCTTACTTTTTTTTGACGAGTCCTTGGAAATATACTCTAATATCGGTGACCCCCTTGGCGGAGTGCAGGTTCTATCTAACAAGGCGGCAGCGCTGATAGACGTGGGCAGGCTCGAAAAAGCGGAAAACGTGCTGAATACCGCTGAAGAAATGGCCAAGAAAAACCGGATATCATTTGGCCCGCTTCTCAGCAACCGGGGAATCCTCTTAATCAAAAAAGCCCAATACAAACGCGCTGAGGAGCTGATGCAAACGGTTCTTGCCAATACCAACCCGGAAAACCTTTCAGAATTTGCAACAGTAAATTTTGCTCTCGGAAACCTTATGTTTGAAACTCAGCGCTATGGAAAAGCCATGGACTTCTTTAAAACCGCACTAAAAGCAGATCGACTATCCGGGTTAAATAAAAGCATTGCCGACGATCTGGACGCAATGGGATCTGCCTGTTTAAAGCTGGGAAAAGACGAACTCGCCGGTAATTATTTCAAACGAAGTGTCGAAATCTACGCGCTCATGGGAAACCATAAAAACGTACAAAACATAATGGAAAAATTGGAAAAGATTTCGGAAAAAACCGGGATGGATTTGAGCATTACAAAACATTTCGTTAACAGATGGCTTGAAGGAAAAGACCTTGGAAACCTTTGTGAATAAAACAACCCGATCCCGCCGGTACCGAGATCCGCGTGGAACTTAGACAGCTTCATTTTTTCAAAAAAATTACGCATCCGGCTTTTTTTTATCTTCCGAGGGATCAACATGCACAATAACTTTATCCAGATCTTCGACCTTATCTATCAGGCATTTTTCTACGGCTTTGGCAACCCGGTGCCCTTGAGCCACAGTCAATAGGGCGTCGACAATGATGTGAATTTCTATTTGGTATCGCCCTCCGGAGGTTCGGACTTTAAGATCATGAGAATCGATCACCCCGTCAACACCCAAAGAGCATTGGTTGATCTCGTGCAAAACTTCCGGACCAGGGGCCGCATCGCTCAGTTCATGTAAAGAGTTGCCAAGGATCTCCAATCCGACTTTTATGATGAAAAAGGAAACCAACAGGGCGGCGAATGCATCAAATATGTGCCATTCAGGCTTAATACGTGCACACCCCACACCCAACAGAACCGCAACCGATGAAAGGGAATCTGATCGATGATGCCAGGCATTCGCTACGATGAGTTGACTTTTAATTCGCCGCCCGGCACGTAATGTATAATGATAAAGTATCTCTTTTAAAACAATAGATATAACTGCCCCAAACAATGCCAACATCGTAGGATGATATTCCTTTTGGAGATAGATATCCATGGCTGACCGGACACCCAGGTACACTGCGGTAACAATAAGAACCAGCCCGACTGTGGCAGCAGCTATCGTTTCGACACGACCATGCCCAAAAGGATATCTGTCATCCGGAGGCTTTCGACCGCTCTTTATACCAAACAAAACAACGATATCAGTGAAAAGGTCGGAAATAGAGTGTACGGCATCCGCTATAAGGGCATGGCTGTTTCCAATTATACCGGTACTAAACTTGAGGCCAATCAGAAAGATATTAACGAATCCGCCTACCAGCGTAATGGATTTGGCATCTCGGGCTGACGCTATTTTAGGCATAGACAACACCTATGGAATAATTTCTTCAAATTAGATCTAACAAAAGAGTAAAGAATCTTGGCCCAAAGGACCAGGTTTTTCAGGGCAAAATAATAAATCTTGACAAGTTTCAATTTTAATTTATCTTTTATTTATTCGATTTTTCATTAATCACAGTTGATCAAAAAAGATCAATAAAAAATAGAGAGATCGATAGCCTTATCCAATAAATAATGTTTTATATATTGATTTAAAACGATTTTCATTACCAGGAGAGATTTTCATGCCAATGACGACACATTTAAAAGCATCGGAAAAATTTGAGATCCAGAAATACAAACAACCAAAGGACATGGCAACCTTGCTGAGAACGCACGTGGCTTTTTCCGGTTCACCCCGCAAAAAACCAAACGATTCGGGAAAAATTATTCTTATAGCCGATCCATTTAGCACCAATACGTTCTATTACGAATTCAATACCGAAGATATTTCTTATGCTGAAGAACTTCCAAATCTGACAAGCCCTTCCGGGGAAACCATTACCATGGCAAGAATATGGGTGAAGAAAATGAGCGTCGGAATCCGATTCTTCCCCTTTAGAGTGGATGACACCAAATCCATATAAGTTATGGTTTTAAATAGTTGTCCGGATTTTCTGTAACTTCTAAACAAATTATGGATTCGGCTCGATATCACCATTTCATACACCAGAACTTATTGAGAAATTACGATTTTTTCAATTCGGCATGGGGCATGAAAGGTTTGTAAGGTTAAGTCGGAGCATCAAATAACAGGTCCAGCATAATATCAATGGAGCGACAGGCAACACAAAGGATTGTTCCGTCTTTATTAATCAGAATTTTGGTGGGTACGCCTCTTACCCCATACATTGATGCAACCCTACCATCCATATCCAGAAGAACTTTATAAGGAAGTTTATGTTCATTTGCATATGCAGACACTTTCTCTTTGCTTTCCTGGATATCTATATTTAGAATTTCAAATCCTTTTTCTTTGTACTTTGCGTATAATTCTTTTAACTGAGGAATTTCTTTACGGCAATAGGGACACCAGGTTGTACCAAAAACCAAAAGGACCCCTTGACCGGTGTAAGAACTTAATTTGACCGTGTTGCCGTTAAGGTCTTCAAGAGTAAAATCAAGTGCTTTATTTTCGATTCTCTGCTTTTTGATATCCCATTTTTCTTGTTTGGAAGCATCTTCCGAAGAAAAGCAGGCGAATAAGCCAAATAAGCTGAAAACTAAAATGATACCAAACAGAGATCTAAATGTTTCTTTCATATCCACCTCACGTTACCCCCGAAAATTTCCGGCAATAATTAAAAGACATCTCGGATTTTATACAACTTCATGAAAATTCCCTGATTTCTTCAACCGTTAAAATTTTTGCGCGTTCTGAACCATGTCTCGCATTCATTACGGCCGGTTTGCACGAACATCTTGTATCCATATGAAAAACAAAAAGGATTTTACATGCCGCCAGTCGATCTGATATGCTTTTGAAGATATGAGTTGTGCCGACTTTCTTTGGACCGTTGCAAGATGGGCACAGGTGTTAGGGAGCAAATGAACCATGGCGGTAATCAACAAAAACATCGACAAATCGGAAATTTCCAAATTCGAAGCTCTATCTTCCCGCTGGTGGGACCGCGACGGTGAGTTCGGCGCCCTGCACGATATCAATGAGACCCGGCTCCGATACATCAACGACCGGGCAGGTCTTGCCGGCAAACAGGTGCTCGACATCGGCTGCGGCGGCGGAATTCTCTCGGAGGCTATGGCAAAGATCGGTGCTCAAGTCACGGGAATCGATGCCGGCAAAGGCCCGATCGAGATAGCCAGAAGCCATATGGTAGAAAAAGGCTTGAAAATCGATTACCGCCAAGTTACCGCCGAAGCCTTTGCCGTATCCCATTCGCAGTGCTATGACATCGTCACCTGCATGGAACTGCTCGAACACGTGCCCAAGCCATGGTCCATAATCAAAGCCTGCAAAGAACTGGTCAGGCCCGGCGGCCATGTGTTTTTTGCAACTCTTAACCGCAACCCGCTGTCATACCTGCTTGCGATCCTAGCGGCTGAATACCTTTTCGACCTGGTACCCAGAGGAACGCATCAATACAGACGGTTTATCAAACCTTCGGAGATGATCCAATGGGCCCAAGCGGTTCAACTTAACCCAAAGAACGTCTCCGGGTTGTTATACATTCCCCTGTTGCGTTGCTGCATTCTCGGCGGACCGGCCTGCGTGAACTATATGGCGCATTTTTCCCGGCACGGCAGCCTTCAAACATGGCAGGACCACATGTAAATATACGGTTTTTTTGGTAAGCTATTTCCTGAATCTTGCACGAGTCGGAGCCTTTCATATGCAAGACACTTAAGGGCGAAGCCATAGTCTGCCTATTGCGAGCCCTTAATAACGCAGCAGATGAAAGCCTCCGGCTCGCCCCTTGGGGTGAAAATTGATGATAATAAAAGGCATCATCCGATTGACCATTTGGGTAAAATGTGTGATGTGATGATGTTGTTTAAACCAGCTTCAATTAAGGATTATATAGATCCTCATCAATTTTCATGCAAAATTCAGGTAATTTTTTATTTGAGATTTTTCCCAGGCTTAAATGTAACCGTATTTTTACCCTTGATCTTAATTTTTTCGCCTGTCTGTGGATTACGTCCCATTCGGGTTTTTCGATATACCTTCTTAAATGTCCCAAAACCTACTAGGGTCACCTTGCTGTTTCTTTTCTTCAGACCCGTTGTAACACCATCAACAAATGATTCCAATGCCGCTTTGGCCGCAACCTTTGTAATGCCCGCATCTTTAGCCATCTTTTCAACCAATTCAGCTTTTGTCATGTGTCTCCCCCTTTTTTTTGTTGTTAATTCATACTTAATACCCTTTGCTCTTCTTAAAATGCAAGAACAAAATCAGAAAGTCAATATGTAAAAGCCTTTTATTTAAGAATTTATAGGATCAACTGATTGTAAACTTGCCTCACTCCACCAGTAATCGAAACATCACTTTCCAAAATACCGAGTATTGGGCATCCGTGACATATTGATACTTTTTTCCCGACCCCTCACTTTCAAGCAGTTGCGAATCATTGGTAACCCTCGATCATTGGCTGGTTTGCAATTCATCATGAATATAGACCTGTTTGGCTTTGCGGATAGAAATAGCCATAGTCATCAGACCCGTTTGTTGAACATATGCTTTACATTTCTTCGAATCTCGGCCATAATATTTTAGTCTCATAGAATACACATCCTGTTTGAAAATGGTTGGCGAACTGTCATTTTACAAGAGTTACAAACACATTTTTGAGGAGAGAAATATGGGTATTAAACTGGTTATTGTCGGCGGAGTCGCCGGAGGCGCCACAGCGGCGGCTCGGGCGAGACGGGTGAGCGAGGATGCTGAAATCATTATTTTTGAGCGCGGAGAATATATCTCCTTTGCCAACTGCGGACTTCCCTATTACATCGGAAATGTCATCAAACAGCGCGATGACCTTCTTTTGGCCACGCCGGAAGAATTTAAACAGCGTTATAACATCGATGTGAGGATCTTCTCCGAAGTAGTGGGTATCAATGCCAAAGAAAAATCCGTTCAGATAAAAAATGCGACCACGGGTAAAACATACTGGGAAGGGTATGACAAGCTGATCTTATCTCCCGGGGCCCAACCCATCAAGCCGCCTCTGGAGGGCATTGAACTGGAAAATATTTTTCACCTTCGAAACGTACCGGACTCGGACCGAATCAAAAAAATTGTGGATGAGCGCAATCCCCAATGCGCGGTTGCGGTGGGCGGCGGCTTTATCGGCCTGGAGATGGCCGAAAACCTGACCGAGCGAGGTGTTAAAACCACCATCGTGGAAATGCTCGACCAGGTGATGCCAACCCTGGATTATGAGATGGCGGCCCTGCTTCATGAACATCTTGAAGCCAAAAACGTGGAACTGGAGCTTGAAAACGGCGTAAAATCATTTTCAAAAGCAGGGGACCGGATTTTAGTCACCACGCAGAAAGGACGCGAAATTGAATGTGACATGGTGCTGCTTTCCGTGGGGATCAGACCCGAGAATAAACTGGCCAAACAGGCGGATCTGAAAATAGGTCCTACGGGCGGCATCGCGGTGGATGACACCATGAGGACTTCCGATCCGGACATCTATGCCGTGGGAGATGCGGTCGAGGTCAGAGATCTGGTCACGGGCTTTCCCACACTCACCGCCCTGGCAGGACCTGCCAATAAACAGGCGCGGATTGCCGCAGACAATGCTTTGGGCAGAAAATCGATTTTTACCGGAACGCTGGGGAGTTCGGTGGTTAAAGTGTTCGATATGGCCGCGGCATCTACCGGCGCCAATGAAAAATTTTTAAAAAAGCACGACATTCCCTATCTTGTTTCCTACACCCATTCCGGCTCCCATGCCGGCTATTATCCGGGCGCCACCAGAACCTCCATTAAAATCCTTTTTTCCCCGGGCACCGGTAAAGTGCTGGGGGCTCAAATCGTGGGCAAAAAAGGTGTGGACAAAAGAATCGATGTGCTTGCCACCGCCATTCGTGGGGAAATGACCGTTTATGACCTGCAAGAACTGGAACTGGCGTATGCACCGCCGTATTCATCGGCAAAAGACCCTGTCAACATTTCCGGCTTTGTGGCGAGCAATATTCTAAAAGGAGATATGGAAATAGCCCATTGGAGTGAACTTGACGCGCTTCAAAAAAGCGGTGCGATTTTGATCGATCTTCGCACCAGATTGGAACTCAAACACACGGGAGAGATCCGGAGCGCTTTGCATATTCCCATCGATGAATTGCGAAGCAGACTATCCGAACTCGATAAGCAAAACACGTACATTCCCTTTTGTGCCGTGGGCTTTCGGGGGTATCTGGGGCACAGAATTCTCGTTCAAAACGGTTTTAGATCCAGAAACTTAAGCGGCGGCTTTATGACGTATATCATGGCAAATAAAGAGGAATCGTCCGAAGGCGGATAAGGGATACCATGGCAGTACTCGAAATTATGAAAGATTTATTCTTTATTGAAAGAGGATATTTAAATTCAAATCATTTTCTATATCGATCTGAAGACCCGGTGCTCATAGATACCGGCTATATTTCCGACTTCAGTGATACGGAGAGATTCATAAACCAATTGGGGGTTAACATCTCGGATGTTCGCCAGATTATCAATACACATTGTCATTGCGATCATATCGGCGGGAACAGAATTATTCAGGAAAAATCCGGGTGTGATATCGCCTTGCATAAAATTGGAAAACATTTTATCGACACCCAAGATAACTGGTCAACCTGGTGGAACTACTATAATCAGAAAGCCGATTTCTTTACCTGTACCCGGGCATTGGAAGACGGGGAAGTTATACCTGTCGGTCCTCACAAATTTAAGATCCTTCATACCCCGGGACATGCTTCCGACGGAATTGCACTTTACAACAAGGCAGAAAAAGTCCTTATATCTTCGGATACGCTTTGGGAAAATGATCTGGCCGTAATGACGATCCGTATCGAAGGAAGCGCTGCGTTGTTTCAAATGATGGAATCCCTTGAAAAGCTGGAATCCCTTGACGTAGATTTGGTTTGTCCGGGTCATGGAGCGCCCTTTAGAGATATGAAACGCGCCATATCAAAAAGTAAAAAAAGAATTGAAACGTATATGTTCGATAAAGAGAGGATCGGAGATGATCTGCTTAAAAAAATAATAGTGTATACCCTGTTAATGAAGAGAATCATTGACGCTGAAACATTCTTTACATATCTAATGAGTACCTACTGGTTCAAAGAAACCGTTGATCTATATTTCAACAGCCAATACCAATTAAAATATAACGAGATTATAAATAGTTTCATTCAACGAGATGTCATCAAGCATGATAATGGAAAATTCTTCACAACGGTAAAACCCTAATCGAGCGTAAACAAAATCGAAAACGATTATAATATATTTATTTCAAGAAAAATTTTGATGATGCGATGGTATTTTAATATCCCTACTATCAGTGAGATATGGATTCTGTTATTTTATATCGATTTTGTTTACCCTTCGGGAAAGGCAATGATACCCCATCTTCGGCGTTGTCACTGGTTTGCAGTAGTTCACTACGGCTGGTACCTTACTGAAAGATAGATGTTGGGCCAGCGAGCGAGCCTTATAGGTGAGCTCGCTCGCCTGCCCAACTCGATAACTCGGAGCACAATGAATTATTTTTAAACCTTTTTCAATAAAAGGGGTGAAGCTCCCCCTGTTTTAAGAACCATCCGATCAAGTCGGTGGTATCATTAAAGAGCAGTCTGCACTGAAGCAGCTGCATAAACAAAAGGAGCTTCACTATGAAAAAACGAAACATTTATCAAAACCAAAGTCAAGAACTACTTACCCTTTTTGAGGAAGCTGGGAACAGCGCAAAAGTGATGTGCGTACCAATTGACTATGCAAAAACTGATCATGTGGTAATGTTTTGCAACGGCCATGGGGGTATTGTTCGGAAACCCTTTTCAGTCAAAAATTCACCGCTGGGCGTGGATTATCTGACTGATCAAGTCATCCGTTTATGTAAAAGCCGTGGAATCAGTAAGAGGCACGTCTTTTTTGGCGGAGAAGATGTTGGTTCCTTTGCCGCTAATTTTGTTACGACATTACGTTCCCAGGGATGGCTGGTGGCTGGTGTCAACGCCCATGACGCCAAAAAACAACGGGCTAATTTGCAAGCCAGCACCGATCGTCTGGACTTAATGGGTATCGCCAGCATGCTGCTTAATCGCAGGGCCAACAGTTGTCCTGCCCAAAGTGGCATTTATTGGAACCTGCGTACTGTTGTGCGTCACCGGCAAAAGCTTGTTAAGCTGACCACCGAAGTGCGTAATAGAATTCATGGTGTTGTAGATCGTCTTTTTCCTGGTTTTTTGGACGAAGAAAAAAGCGGAATTTCACCATTTTCAAAGAGTTCATTATGGTTGATGCAAGCTCGTTTCAGTACGCCGCAAATTCGCCGACGCAAACGATCAACGCTGATAAACATTTCAGTTGCTTACAAGATAACATTGACCAGCTGGAAAAGGAAATGGCCGTGGGGTTAGCACAAACACAGGGTGCATTTCTCACCAGCTTTCGTGGTATTGGTATCGTTTTAGCTTCCGGAGTAACTTCAGAAATCGGCAACCCTTATGAACAAGCGCCCTTAAACAATTTGGTTTCATATACCGGTATTATACCTCGTGTTAAACAAACCGGCGGCCCGCAGGGCGAAAGCTATAGTGGTAAAGTTTCAAAGCGCTGCAATCGTATTCTGAAAAACTATGTGGTTCAATCGGCTTCACATTTAGGTTTACATGGTCCACAGGAGTTGATGGCCGACTACAAACGGCGTGAAGCCGCTGGTCAACATGCTGATTTCGGTATGGGCCGGCGCTTTCTACGTATAGCAATGTGTTTGATGCGAACATCACAAATTTATCTTCCGCCTCGACTGCGTGAGCCAGAAGCAAAACTGCAGGAGCGGGCTGATTACTATTTGATGAATTGGCCCAATCTGCATGAAAAATGGAGAAAATCAGGAGCATTGAAAGTAGCCTTTGACAAGAACATGCCTTTGGGACAATGGAGGAATATCGTTCAGCAGTTATATAAAATAAAACTTGCCCTATAAAATAACTCAAGCTGGGCTTAATATTTACAGTTAAAGGTTTTTGAAGTTCTGGTGGACAGGATGGCTCACTACGGCTTGTCGCGGTGCTTTTATTAAGGTGAATGTCATCGACGGCTCGGTGAAGAATGCCAACCCTGTCCGTCCGAAGATTTATTTATGGCTCAAAGGTGCTCTGATCCGAAAGTTAATATAGAGATCTAGTCATACCAGCCTGCCAAATTCGGGCATATTGGACAGGGTTTACCACCTGTAACACTGAACTTTAAAATCTATAATTGTGATGACTGGGTCTTGCTTATTATATTTTTTTAAAAAACCGGCATGGATCGGAAGGGGGGAGTGTTGTCTTTAAAAAAAAAGAAAAAAAG
>JAFDEW010000433.1 GCA_019310125.1 Deltaproteobacteria bacterium
GAGGATAAATTCTTCGAGACTCATTGCCCCCACTGATGGTTTTAATCAAAAATCATGGGGAAGGCGGTTCGAGTTTCGTCCAATACCGCCCACAAAAATCGCTTGGCATGCCCGTCGAGCGATTTTTCGCATCATTACGCTTCGAGCAAAGGGGAAAGCTAGATCAATTAGGGATCGAAATTGATTCTTTTGATTGAAAATCAGCTAATTTTGGTTCGAGTCCAATACCCAGTTTTGTATTTTCTAGCAATTTTGAGGTTCGATTCCTGCGAGGCACAACTGCACCGATTTATGCGGCTTGTTCAGTAATGTTGAAATCCATATAACTAAGTAGTTCGTTGAAAGTGTCTTTACAAACAGCTAGCACGAATGTAGAAATTTCCTAAGAAATCGGCCATTAGCCGCATTGGATTTTGTAAAATTACTTTCGGCTGATTACTTAGTTAAAACTATGTGAATACAAGAGAATTATTTGTCAACTAGATTGATGAAGTTGATCATTGTAAATTGAATAATAGAACTTCTGAAATCTTGATTATGATTATAGCTTGATGCAATGTTACTTGAGTGATGGAGATTTTAGAATAAAAATTAGAACCACCTGGCCTCAAATACCCAATCGAAGAAGCTGATCCTTTTGAGCTGGATTGATTCAATCTTCTATAGCTTCATATCCCCCTCTCGGGGGATGCTTCCCGCTAGGTGGCGGGACAGGCCTTTTCAAAAAATCCCCCGCGATCTCACCTTCTTAAAACAGAACATTTGTGCCGTAAACCAACCTCAATACTGGCTCTCTTTCCATTTCTCCCCCGGGAGCTCCCCTTGGCCAGTTCCAATTCTCCTGGTCATGGTCCTTCATCCCACCTCAACCCGCCAGGTTCTTCAGGGCCTGCTCCATCGTGTCGCGGTAGTCCTCAACCGCTTGACGGCCCACCGCCGTCAACCGCAGGCGCGTGCGCGGTTTCTTGCCGGCGTAACCCTTCTCGACCTCCACGTACCCCGCCGCCTCCAATTTGCTCAGATGAGAAGATAAATTGCCGTCGGTCAGCTCGGTGACGTTCATCAGGAAGGTGAAGTCGGCCCTCTCCACCGTGTACAGGACCATCAGGATCATCAGGCGTGCCGGCTCATGCACCATGCGATCGACCTCTGCCAGGTCCCGCACACCCGGGTCGATGCCTTCCATCTCAAGCCCCCTCCACGCGCAGCGGGTACTTCCGCAAGAAGCGCACCAGGAGCACGAACCCGATCAGCAGGATGATCCCGGCTGCGATCGCCAATGGGATCAGAACCGTCCAGCCGGCGTTATGTACCATATAGACTGAGGCCAGGTTGGCCAGGCCGACCATCCAGCCGTAAAAGTACAAGCGCGTCACGCCGAACAGATAGCCCATGGTGCTGAACAGGCCGCCCATTACCAGCACGACAATTAGCTCCACCATGTAGCTTCTCCCGGATGAATCCTCGGCCGGTACGCTTGCGCTAATTTCCGGCCCTGGGCTGAGCAGTGTCCACAGGACCAAACCGAATGTGATCAGCACCATCAGGATGGTGAAGATCACCAGCAGGCGCAGCTTCGGCGAGCGACGTGGTTGGGCATAACCGATCCTCGGTGCGCTGACGAAGTGCTGCACGACCAGCTGTCCCACCACCAGTAATGCCAGCACGCTCAGGAAAAGGACCAGGTTCCATACCGGGCCTAACAGTTCGCGGGTGACCGGATAAATCGCCAGGAACATGAAAATGCTTCCCAGCAGTAGGTCCCAGAGACCGTCCTCGAAGGACATCAGTTGGTGGATTCGCCGCTGAATCTGGCGTAAGTCGGTAGTCTCAGACATGATCTTGTCTCCTTAAACTAACTTTGTATCACCATATACCTTGTATTGCAAAGTACCTTGCATTAGTATAGCAGTTTTTATCTGCCTTGTCAAGTATCATTTGTGCGGTGTCCAGGACATACTATACACTTTATGGGATTTGGGTATAAGGTGTATATAGAGCGATTGATAGAATTGGCTGGAATCCAAAAGATCGAGGATTGGAAGCCATATGAGTCCTGGAGCCCGTATTGATTACAAGACCTTAAGACAGATTGATCTGCCCCCATATTCTTTCCGCCATCGATAATATGTCTGGGACGCAATCTCTAGTGTCTGCGCTGCTTCTTCCACACTCATCCCCTGGCTTTGCAGCACCTCGGCTTCACGCAATTTGGTGATGATTTGTTCTGGTGTGTATCTTCTTCCTTTTGGCATTTTTTGCCTCCTTTTCGACCGATCATCTCATTCTACTTGGATCAGTTTTTGGGGGGCAGGTCACTACTAACATTACTCTACATTCTAGGCGTATAAGCTATATCTTTTTATTCTTACTGGGTTTTTATGCCGTACGAAGATAGGTAACGCGATCGTTCCTTGACGAATCGAACAGGAAAAATTATCATTCT
>JAFDEW010000434.1 GCA_019310125.1 Deltaproteobacteria bacterium
GCTTCCGGCGGTGGTCTGATTATGGCAGATCACATGCCGTTTTTCATGGTCTATCAGATCATGGCGGCCTGTTTGCTGCCCGGTGTTGTCACCACGCTTCTGGCACCGGAACCCAAGATTAATGTGGGAACTCCGGAGAACATGAAGCAAGCGGTTTTTGATCCGCTGATCGAATACTTCAGCCGGCGGGGTGCGTTATGGATACTGGCCTTTATTCTTTTTTACAAAATCGGCGACACAATGGCCAGCGCCATGACCATACCGTTTTATCTGGATATAGGGTTTTCAAAAACCCAGATTGGCGCCGTAGTAAAACTGTTCGGCTTCTGGGCGACCATGGCAGGAACTCTGATCGGCGGGATGATCATGTTCCGCCTTGAGATCAACCGAAGCTTGTGGATTTTTGGGTTTCTCCAGGCCGTATCCACCGCCGGTTTTGCGGTTCTGGCGCGGGTGGGTAACAGTCTTCCCCTGTTGTCGACAGTTATCGCTTTTGAGAATCTCAGCAGCGGAATGGGGACCGCCGCTTTTATCGCATTCATGGCAAGCATTACCCACAAAAAGTTTACCGCCACACAATATGCGCTGCTCAGCAGCCTCATGGGAATTCCCAGGGTGATGGCGTCTGCGCCGACCGGTTTTTTTGCCAAGAACATGGGATGGGTAAGTTTTTTTATTGCCTGTACGCTTATCGCTGCTCCCGGCATGCTCCTTCTTTTTAAATGTGCGCCCTGGAATCCCCAAAAGGCGGGATGAAACTATGGAAAATAAAAAAGTCATCGCGAGAATCGAAAATCTTCAGCAGATAAGGAAAAAAATTGTTTCCATGTCCCCTGAAAACGCCTTGAATACTATTTTAGATTTGCCCCAACCCGCTGCCCTGATCCATTCCTTCCCTGAAGAGGATTTTTATTTTTTAATCCATGATATCGGGCTCGAAGATTCTCATCCCCTGTTATCCCTTGCATCCGCCAGGCAGTGGGAATACATCGTAGATCTTGAAGTTTGGCAAAAACATAGAATCGAATTGAAATCGGTTACCCGATGGTTTGACCTGTTGTTTAAAGTAGACCCGAATCGTTTTATCAAGTGGTTCTTTGACCAAAAAACCGAATTCATGGAATTTTATCTGTTCAAAAACATCGAAGTTAAAATCAGAGAGGAAAATCAGGATCCATCGGAATTTGGCAATGAGTTTTTCACATACGACGATATGTTTTATGTAAGGTTTCTTGACGATACCTTCGAGCTTGAAACCGAAGAAACAGAGTCGGACGAAACCATAAAAAAAGATCGCGACGCGTTTCTTTCAAAATTTTTCAAGACCCTTGCCGCCGTTGACCACGCTACATATCAAAAGGTTCTGCTGGAGGCTTGCAGCGTAATCCCCGCAGAAACCGAAGAAGAAGCTTATCGACTCCGCAATGTAAGACTGGCGGAAAAAGGGTTTCTGCCATATGAAGAAGCCATCGGCGTATATCGGCCGTTGAAACCGGAAGATTTTAAAAAGCAGGATACAAAATTTATCACAGAAGATCCTGACCGGAAGCTGTTTTTTCCGGTTCCTTTCTATCATTCCGGAATGCTGGACCAAGAAAATCTTTTTACCGCTGCCTTGAAAAAAATAGAATTAGATGATGTTATTGAACAAATTCAGACCGAATTTGCGGGACTGTGCAATCTTATCATCTCTGCGGATCGGAAAAATATCAGAGAAAAAGACGAACTGAAAACTATTGTCAAAAAGGTCTGCGGATACCTGAATATCGGACTTGAACGGTTATCCCCCGACAACAGGGCCCCGGATGCCGGACATTGCGCAGTATTGATACGCAATCACCCGCTTTCCAATATTTTCAAGGTCGGATACGGCATCGCCCTTGAGCTAAAATGGAAGGCCGAAAAATGGCGAGAAAAAAGCTGGTTTGAAAAACAAGGTCTGCTGCTGAGCTTCTGGGATGAACAATGGCTTGGGGTACTGGGAGGACTGTTGATTAAAAAACCGCTGTTTTTTGACAACTATAAAACAGGGGTGCTTTACAGGGAATTTATGTCCATGGAAGACATACGGGCTGCGGATAATGTATTGAGTGAAATTATCCTTTTTGACGATCTCTTTTCTTTAATGGCAATAAATCCCGAACCGGTTACAGACCGGTTTCTGACCTATAAAAATTTTATCCTGACCCTCTGGGCAAGAGATTACCTGGGCCTGTCAGGGGAAATTGAACCGTTACGTCTTGATGAGTTCAAACGCCTATTTGATGATCTCTGGGCAAACAAAAAAAAGCCGTACAAAATAAGACGGTCCATGAAAGAATCGTTTTTGAGCTGGCTTTCAGAACGGACCGGTTTCGCGAATTACGAAATTTCCCGAAAACTGGGGCATACCCTGGAAAATCTTTTTAGCGAAATCCAAAACGAATACGGTGACGTATCAAGCAA
>JAFDEW010000435.1 GCA_019310125.1 Deltaproteobacteria bacterium
TTTATCAGCGTTGATCGTTTGCGTCGGCGAATTTGCGGCGTACTGAAACGAGCTTGCATCAACCATAATGAACTCTTTGAAAATGGTGAAATTCCGCTTTTTTCTTCGTCCAAATAACCAGGAAAAAGACGATCTACAACACCATGAATTCTATTGCGCACTTCGGTGGTCAGCTTAACAAGCTTTTGCCGGTGACGCACAACAGTACGCAGGTTCCAATAAATGCCACTTTGGGCCGGACAACTGTTGGCCCTGCGATTAAGCAGCATGCTGGCGATACCCATTAAGTCCAGACGATCGGTGCTGGCTTGCAAATTGGCCCGTTGTTTTTTGGCGTCATGGGCGTTGACGCCAGCCACCAGCCATCCCTGGGAACGTAATGTCGTAACAAAATTGGCTGCAAAGGAACCAACATCTTCTCCGCCAAAAAAGACGTGCCTCTTACTGATTCCACGGCTTTTACATGAACGGATGACTTGATCAGTCAGATAATCCACGCCCAGCGGTGAATTTTTGACTGAAAAGGGTTTCCGAACAATATCCCCATGGCCGTTGCAAAACATTACCACATGATCAGTTTTTGCATAGTCGATTGGTATGCACATCACTTTTGCGCTGTTCCCAGCTTCCTCAAAAAGGGTAAGTAGTTCTTGACTTTGGTTCTGATAAATGTTTCGTTTTTTCATAGTGAAGCTCCTTTTGTTTATGCAGCTGCTTCATTGCAGACTGCTCTTTAATTGTACCACCGACTTGATCGGATGGTTCTTAAAACAGGGGGAGCTTCACCCCTTTTATTGAAAAAGATCGTTCTCCAGTTGTCTTTAAAAATAATTAATAGCGTCCCGAGTTATCGAGTTGGGCCAGCGAGCGAGCTCACCTATAAGGCTCGCTCGCTGGCCCAACATCTATCTTTCAGTAAGGTACCAGCCGTAGCCATTTACTGCGAACCCTTGACAACAAAGGAGATGGGGTATCATCGGCTTTCCCATGGGGTAAACAACACGGTGTAAAAAGATACCTTTTTGGATATCACTGACAGTTGAATTCAGTATATTGGCAATAAATGAACACAACACTATGGTTTAAGCGATTTTACACAAATCTCATCGTGTTGTTTATGCAACTATGAGGTTTATGCCGATTGTATATGTCCTATAGGGGTTTATTTGATGTGGGTCGGATTGGATGCCGGTGGGATCAGAGATGAAAAATATCTTTCTTTTGAATTGGTTCCGTATAATACCTCCGGAGAAGTCGCTTTGTCGTTAAGCGCAATATTCAACCGACTGTCCCTTCCATATATATCCTCTCTAAAGTTGACAATGCCGTCGTTATCAACCCAGGCTGTCCAGTAGAGAATATGAATATTTATTGGGTGTGACAGTAGTATAGTTTTGTTTTTTTTGCTGTTGACCGCAGCGATTAATTTCTCGAGATTCCATTTTGGATGATCTCGTATAAGGTAATCGGCAAGTTGTATGGGTTTTTCAATGCGAATGCATCCGGAGCTAAAGGTTCGTTTTGTCATATTAAATAGGTTGCGAGACGGAGTGTCGTGTAAATATATGCTGAACTTGTTTGGAAACATAAATTTTACTCGCCCCAGGGCATTTGAGTTTGACGGATCCTGGCGAAACCTATAGGTAAAGTTTCTTTTCGTAATTTGAGACCAGTCAATAGATTCAGGGGTCAACTCCCTTGCATCTTCTTCCCAATTTTCAAAAATCCTGATGTTACTATCAGCCAAGTAGCCAGGGTTTTTTTTGATAGAGGGTATGATGTCATTTAAGGCAATGTTGAAGGGAATATTCCAATAGGGATTCAATTCAAGATGTCTTATTTTTTGTGACAAAACAGGAGTGGGTCTCTTTCTTTTTCCGACTATCGCCCGGATCGATTCTGTTGTTTTCTCATTTTCAATAATATTGAGTTTGAAATCTGCCGTGTTAACCATGACATGGCGTTCCCCTAAGTCTTGAGGAAGCCAACGCCATCGTTCCATATTCAACCTGATTTGTGTGATACGATCTTCCACCGGAACATTTAGTGCTGCGAGTGTTTTTGAACCCACAACGCCATCAACCTCAAGCCCGTGTCTCGCCTGAAACCTTCTGACTCCGTCTTCCAAAACGTCATCAAAATAGGGGGGATTACCGTGGGTTGATTCCGGCAGATCGCCTGAAATGATCAGGCGTGATCTTAAAACGGAAATCCATGTTCCCTGATCGCCTTTCTGCATTTTTCTCCTGGCAGGAACTTCAGGCCAGCAACCGGATTTTTTTATATTTGAGTATGTTGTTAGTGCCGCCCTTAATCTTAGATATCCGGGATGGTGTGGCTGCAACGCATCAACGAATCCTTCCAGACTGTCATCAGACAGTATGGTTTGAAAAATCTTTGTCAGATTTTTTTTTGGTTTTTTTATGTGCCAATTTAAATTATTT
>JAFDEW010000114.1 GCA_019310125.1 Deltaproteobacteria bacterium
TTTGCTCCCGATCTTCAAAAACACAAAATCCAAAAGCAAATCAGGCAAGGTTACTGACCTTACAAATCTGAAAGAAGGCCAGACGATCAACATGATGCAGATGGCCGCTGTTGTCGGCGCAAACATAGAATAACCTAAACAGAGCGTTTCAAATTTTAAAAGGTAATTAAATAGCTATTATTTTTAAAATTTAAAACCCTTCGGGATTGCCGATCCTACCGCATCTACTGCGTCAGATGCCGTCCCGCATAGTTGACTATAGCGAAACGACATCTTTCTTGTATCTGCCTGCCCTGTGAAATGTTTACCCCGTTGAATGCGTAGCCTATTTCTCCGGGGCGGCAACCTCGACAATCGCTCAATTTAGGAATAAGTTTAAAGTGTCGGGCCTGTATGGTTTTAAAAAAAGGCAAATCCATTTCATAGGGTTTGCCTTTTTTGCATTTTTGTAAAAAATACGGTATATGTATTGAACGAGACTCGGTTTAATGCTGTACTTATGGCAAGTGATCGCAGGTTTTTAGAGGACGCATTTTTGTGCTATCGTCTCAATATATCTGTCTTTTTTACCCTAAATTCCGGACACAACATGTGGTGTACGTTCTATATTTTTAATGATGGTTAAAATTTGCACTCTTAGTTGATTTATTGTATATGTTATAGAACTTAATGTTCCTACACAAACCTCTTTTTACAAACTCCTGAAATTGAAGAATACCATGATGTATTGTTAAACATGACGGGGTTAAACCATAATGCAAGAAGTTATAATCATGATTTGCATCCACATATAGAAAGAAACTGTCTTTACGATTCTATGCAGATAATCAGTTTTTTGACACATATAATTAATTGGAGAGTAACCATGAAAAAGAGTTATCCTTGTGTTTATTTTATTATTCTTGTTTTATCCATTTGTTTTTTTTTACCTCTGCCTGTATATGCTGACGAAAAAATCGAGTTGTCTGACGGGCAGACCATTTATGTGCCTGCTTATTCACATATTTACAGTGGCAACCGTGAACAACCCTTCTTATTGACGGTAACTTTAAGCATCAGAAACATTGATCCTAAGCATCAAATCAAAATCACAGTAATCGATTATTACGAGACGCAAGGGAAGCTCTTAAAAAAATATTTAGAAAAGCCAGCAATTCTAAACCCATTAGGGTCATTGCGCTATATTATACCAGAAAAAGACAAAGCTGGTGGGTCAGGTGCCAACTTTATTGTTGAATGGAAATCCGACAAATTTGTTAATCCACCCATTGTTGAATCAATAATGATTGGCACACAAAGTAAGCAAGGCGTTTCTTTTACCTCTCGTGGTCGAACAATCATTACCAAGTAATTATCCATGCCGTTAGCAATCCTAACCAAATTTAGTGCAGCTTTAGGGCGAGCCCTTCTTGGGGCATCCCGTGACTTGGCACCTATCATCACGGTCATCACTCTGTTTCAGGTTCTGGTCTTGAATCAACCCTTTCCAGAGCTTTTATCCATTTTAGCTGGATTGGTATTGGTCATTATCGGCTTAGCCTTTTTTGTCGTCGGTTTGGACATAGGCCTATTTCCCCTGGGCGAAACCTTGGCGGAAGAATTTGCGCGTAAAGGAAGCCTCTTCTGGCTGCTGCTCTTCGCTTTTGCTTTAGGGGCGGGGACAACTGTTGCCGAGCCGGCCCTTATAGCTGTAACGCGCGAAGGAGCTAAAGCCGTGGCCGAAGCGGGACTTATTGAAAACACCTCTGCTTCGATAGACCGTTATGCTCTTGGTGTCCGCTTGACTGTGGCATTGTCCGTTGGTGCTGCAATTGTTCTTGGTGTATTGCGAATCTTACGCGGTTGGTCCCTGCCGGTTTTAATCATTGGCGGTTATGTCTTGGTTATGGTCATGACCTTGTTCGCACCGAAGGAGATCGTAGGCTTAGCTTATGATTCGGGCGGAGTTACCACCTCAACTGTCACAGTACCGCTCGTTACGGCTTTGGGTGTGGGGCTTGCACGCACTATACGCGGCAGAGACCCCTTGACGGATGGTTTTGGCCTCATTGCTTTGGCGTCCCTTACTCCCATGATTTTTGTCATGCTTTTCGGAACGATCGTAAATTAGGTGAAACATGGAAATTCTTTTTAATCCTACAATGCTGCTGCTGGCCACAGCCAAAGACGTGGTGCCGGTTCTCGTTCTGCTGGTATTATTTCAAACCCTTGTGCTTAAAAGACCAATCCCTCGGCCGGGCAGAATTATCTTTGGTTTCGGCTTAGTCCTGGTGGGCATGACCTGCTTTCTTGGTGGGTTGGATTTGGCCCTTTTTCCGATTGGCAGAACTATGGCGCTTCAGTTGGCTGAGGGTGCCCAGAAAGGTGGTATGGCAAATTGGACAGCCTACGGGTGGGTCTATCTTTTTGCCTTTTTGATGGGTTTTTCCACCACAATAGCAGAGCCTGCCCTCATCGCTGTGGCCCATAAGGCGCATGAAGCCTCGAACAAAGCGGTTTCATCCTGGGGGCTGCGTATAGCGGTTGCTATAGGGGTTGCCATCGGTATAACACTTGGTACTTTTCGAATCGTCACAGGGACACCCCTTTATCTTTATATTATGGCTGGATATGTAGTGGTGGTCATTCAAACCGTATTTGCACCCAGGATGATTATTCCATTGGCTTATGATTCCGGTGGAGTAACGACATCTACGGTCACCGTTCCCTTAGTTGCAGCCCTTGGCTTGGGTCTGGCATCCAACGTTCCGGGCCGAAGCCCGGTTATAGATGGATTTGGGCTTATCGCGTTTGCCAGTGTATTTCCAATCATCAGCGTTTTGGGCTACGCCCAATTTGTTCAGTGGATAGTGCGACGACGAAACCGTAAAAAATAAAAAAAGCAAAGCCCGGCCATAAGAGCAAAGCTTCAATGTGGAAGGAATCGGGCGAAAAGTGAGGACGTGCAATGGCGTATAAATCCATAGTTGCAATGGTTAAGCCGGACTTGACCGACAAGGTCGTCAATTCGGCAAAACAGGTAGGCGCTACAGGAGCGACAATCATACCCGCTTCGGGTACAGGTGGTCGTGAGGCGAAAACATTTTTCGGCCTTAGCCTGGATATTCGCACGGATGTGGTTATTTTTCTGGTGGATAATGAAATCGTTGAGCCAGTCCTGTCCGCCATTAAAGAGGCAGGACGGTTTAGCGAACCAGGCACAGGTATCGCTTTTGTGTTTCCTGTAGAGCAGACAGTTGGTTTTGAAAGTCAATCGTCAAAACCGCAGCGGTGACGGAAGACAATTTTGTGTATTTCACGAACCGAAATGATGTTCATCTTTGATGAGCAACTATTTCGCCTGGTTGGTGACTTCAAGCCTCATACGCTTCGACTAGAACTTTTCACAAGACATTAATCATAAAAACAAAATTTGAAATGCGTGTTTCAATAGACTATAATTTAATGATAATTATCCTAAGCACAACATTCGAAGGCCCTGAGCTTCTCAACAATACCAACTTGTAAGTTTCAGAGTCTTTCTTAATATGCTCGCTATACCAGATATTGTGGGTTCCGTGTCGCTGGCGAAACCTGCACCATCTCCAACCGAGCTGTAAGAAACACTGATTTCATCTATCTGCAATAAAACACACGTATCATTTCTATAAAAAGTTGTGTGACATCGTTTTTTAATAAGGACAAATACTTTTTCGGGGATTTGCCCTTATTGCATTTCCGTAAGAAATACGATATATGGCATTAAAATTGAGATGGTTACACCTGTTGTCTTGGCAAGTTATGTAAGTGATTAAATTCTCAGTTATCGAAAATTTCTTTCGCTGGATTAAAAGTGGCTCACAATATTAAAGTTTAAGATTATATAGAATCGGCATAACCACGATAATATAAATGAAAAATGGGATATATTACATACGAGATGAAAGGTATAATGTCAGATGATGGGACAGTTGTTACCTGTCAAGAAAGCGGAGAGGGCTCTCCACTCTTAATAGTTCATGGAATCTCATCAGTTCACCATAATTGGCAATTTGTGGCCAACCGGTTGATGAATGATTTTAAAGTTTATGTAATGGATAGAAGGGGGCGCTGTCAAAGCGGAGATCATCCTGAGTATTCCATCGAAAAAGAATTCGCAGATGTTGCTGCCATTCTGAATTCTTTTGACGATCCAGTCTATGTGTTAGGTCATTCTTTTGGAGGTCTTTGTACTTTAGGCGCGAGTTTGCTTGTATCAAATATTCGGGAACTCATACTTTATGAACCGGCTATCGCGTTTGATCCAAAGGGGCTGGCAATTTGCGATATAATGGAATTTTTGTTGAAATCTAACCAGCCGGAAGCGGCATTAAAGCTCTTTATGAAACAAATTGTTAGTATGTCTGATGAAGAAATTGAGTTTGCGAAGAATCAACCTGAGTGGAAGGAGCGATTAGTTGCGGCACAAACAATTCCACGTGAGATTAGAGCTCTTATCCATTACAAATATTCAGCAGAATCCTTTAGCAGTATACGGATACCAACTACGCTATTTGTTGGGGAAAACAGTTCCGAGATTCTTAGGAACATGGCTTCTAGAGTTCAGGCGACGATACCCGGTTCCAAAACAGTAGAGTTGCCGGGGCAAGGGCATATCGCCATGCTTACAGCGCCTGACATGCTCGCTGAACAGGTATTGAAAACTTTCCAGAACAGTGAATTATAGAATAACAAGCAAGTGGAGCAGATGGCTATTATCTTGCGTCTTGAATCAAAGTAAAACGAAAAATGATAACATAATAGGATTCGTATGGGTCACAACCAGTTGAAGCGAAAGTTAAATTTGTATCCTCCGTATTGGGGTACGGGCATCGTCATTAAAAAAATCTCTCCGGATTTTAAAGAGATCATCGTTCAGATGAAGATGACATGGTATAATCGTAATTATGTCAATACTCATTTTGGGGGGTCTTTATATTCAATGACAGATCCTTTTTTTATGCTCATGTTGATGCAAATCTTAGGAAAAGAATACATCGTTTGGGACAAAGCGGCCTATGTCGATTTTATCAAACCAAGCAGGGGAACTGTGACGGCAAAGTTCGTCATCGACAAAGAACAAATTGAGGATATTATCGTAAAAACTGTTCATGGACAAAAATATCTTCCAAAGTTCACCGTTGATATTGTGGACCAGGCGAACAATAAGGTTGCCCGCGTAATTAAGACATTGTACATTCGAAAAAAATGAAACATCGGATGTAAAATCTTGTAAAAACAAGATATATGTACTGAAAATTTAGTTGCTTAAAACTGTGCTTTTGGCAAAATAACACAACTGTCGATTCATACTATCACTTGCATTCTGCCATAAAACATGGCTTGTTTAAACTGACCACTGTGGCAAGTAATTTTCAATCCAATTAGATAAATTTAACCCCCAACAATTAGGTAAGAAAAATCCTTAAAAAACTACCTGTTAGGGGTTAAAAAGAAGGGTTGAATGCAATAGATTCTAAAGAATTTGCTGTCGTCGTAGCGGTATAATTTGTAAAGGAGCTCCCTATGAATAACGTCAACATGAGGTGCTTGGTTAACACGAGATATGAGTGGTGGTCGGTGCTCACGCACCTCAAAACCGGGAACAAATGGCAAAGGATGGCAGACTTTAAGCTGTTTGTCTGGGCTGCGGTCGCTTTTTGCATTCTGGGATGTGCCACCTCATCTCCAACTCGGCCTCGGCCTTTAAACATAGAGACGGTGCTCGTCTTGCCATTTACGATGGCGACGCAGCGATACGAGATTGGGAGCACTGTTCGCTGCTTGGAATGTGATGTGATGGTTCAAACCGGTACGATTGAAGTTGGCGCTGATGAATTCATGAACAGAAAACTTATCGCCTTTTTCAAGGAAAAGACGCCATACACAGCAATCCCGCTCTGGACCGTAGAGGGTATCAGTTCCAAAAATCTTTCACAAAGTATTCGGGGATCAGATCGCCGTCTCCTCGTCCAGATGGGAAAAAGTCTGAATGCAGACGCGGTCGTAAGCGGAACGATTTACCGCTTCCGACAACGGGTTGGGACCCAGATGTCGGTAAGCACCCCGGCCTCTGTGGCTTTTGCCATGGAGTTGATCCGGGTTGCCGATGGTCTTGTCATATGGAATCGAGCCTTTGACCAGACCCAACAGAGCCTTGACAAAGACTTGTTCAAGATCGGTACGTTCCTGAAACGGGGTGTGAAGTGGCTTACAGCAGAAGAACTGGCCGCCTCCGGGCTGCATGAGACCATGGCGAGTTTTCCGTTGCCTTGACGTTGAGCGTACCACCATACGGATGCCGCACCGATCCTTCGGATATTAAGACGAAGCAAGGAGTAGGAACTATGAAAAGAATCTTCATGAATCAACTGGCTGCCGTGGCCATTTTTGTTATAGTATTCAATGCTCAATCCATTGGAGCCAGCTCGACACCTAAACAGGGAGGCACGCTGCCGACAATAAAGCTTAACGTGCCTAAAGATCCTGTCCTTAGGAGTTATCTCGGACTATCCGGTGATGGGTTGTTTGAGATCTCAGAGATTAAAGCTGAGGTAGTAATCATTCAAATTTTCAGCATGTATTGCCCTTTTTGTCAGCGAGAGGCTCCCCGGGTGAACGAGCTATATGAAAACATAGAAAAAGACCCCAACACGAGAGGGAAACTCAAGTTGATAGGAATTGGCGCGGGCAATTCGAAGTTTGAAGTTGGCATATACATGAAAACTTACGAGGTGCCTTTCCCCCTTTTTTCAGACGGCGATTTTTCCATTCATCAGAGTCTGGGAGAGGTCAGAACCCCGCACTTTATAGGTGTCAAAATCAACGATGACGGAAGCCATGAGGTCTTTTACTCAAGGGTCGGTGGTTTTGAAAAGGCCGAGGAGTTTTTGCAATTGATGCTTGAACTTTCCGGCCTGAAATAGGAGGTGTGTTATGAGAAGCGAGAAGACCATCCTTTTTGTGTTAATGGGGCTTGCGGTTTTTTTATTTTTGGATCTCGGGGTCTATGCCCGTTCTTATGGAAGATCAAACATATTCAAGGAGGATATTTACGAGCCGGGTAGCCTCAAGCCTAAAGATAGTACTCTGAAAGTAAAAGTGGGGGATCGTGCGCCTGATTTCAGCCTTCCGGCAATTTCAGGCGGAAAGGTCTCGTTAAGCCAGTACCTGAGCAAAATGAACGTTGTTCTCTCATTTGTTCCTGCGGCATGGACGCCCGTTTGCTCCGATCAGTGGCCAGGCTACAACATTGTGAAGCACATTTTTGACCAGCACGATACTGTACTCCTTGGTATTACAGTGGACAATGTTCCTACATTGTTTGCCTGGACCAATCGGATGATTCCAGATGGTGGTAACCTATGGTTTCCAGTGCTTTCTGATTTCTGGCCCCATGGGGCTGTGGCTGATAAATACGGTGTATTGCGTTCTGACGGCATGTCAGAAAGGGCCATCTTTGTAATTGATAAAAAGGGTGTCATTCAACACATCGACGTCCACGACATCAACAAAAGACCTCCTCTCGAAGGGATTGTCAGAGAATTGGAAAAGCTCCAAAAATAGGAACCCTATCAGCAAGTTGTGGACCTTTAGGGACGTCCATAAATAAGTAAATAACTCGACAAATAGATTTATAAAGGCTGCCAATATGTCAGGTGCCGTACTTTCATATCAAAAAAAAGATCCCATGATAATCATTGACAGCAAATCATTACCCATACCGGTGCTCGCCACCGGAAAGGGCTGGCTGGTGGTGGATAAACCTGCCGGCATTACCGTGCACAACGAACCCGGGCGAGATGTTTGCTCCTTGGCATCCGCGTTTATTCAAAAAGAACCTTTCGTTTTAGCTCAGATTGATATGGACTCGGATTTCAGAGTCAATCCTGTTCATCGACTCGACAAGGAGACAAGCGGCATTATTCTACTGGCCGCCACCCCGGAAATGTTTCGATTTTTTTCAAAGCAGTTTGAATCCCGTCAGGTAAAAAAACGATATGTCGCTATTTTGCATGGCATGCT
>JAFDEW010000115.1 GCA_019310125.1 Deltaproteobacteria bacterium
ACTGGGTCTTGCTTATTATATTTTTTTAAAAAACCGGCATGGATCGGAAGGGGGGAGTGTTGTCTTTAAAAAAAAAGAAAAAAAGACTTGACTTTTTCCTGGTGCTCTTCACCCCTGATGCCGTGCAAATGAATGAATCAAACTCGTGAAAATTTAAAGGGGTTTATGATTTCACGAGCGATTTCACTGCATCCGCTTTGTTATGCGTCATTCGCGGTGAAATACCACAGCTTCATAACGCATGCCTTGCGGCTACAGCAAACTCCCTTGTGAAATTCACAAATATTCCTTTAATTTTCCTTAAATATCTGATCCTTATTCTAAACCGCTTCTATCCGGGCCGTAGACAAAGCCATTGTTTTTTTGTTTGGGATTTTGAATTTTGGTCACGCGCAGCGCAGGCGCTCACGCGGCGCAAGCGCCTGCGCTGCGCGTGCGCCGCGTGTTGTTATTTGTTTGCTCTTTGGGATTTGTTATTTGGGATTTCAATATGTCAATGAACTTCCAACAAAGCAAATCCTCTCCGAAGCAAACCAAAGACTTATCATGAACCAGGATTCTTTAACTTAAGGGTTAAAACACCATTTTCCTTTTATAGTCGGTTTCTTAAGAGATTCTTCAAGCTGTTTTAAAAATCTGACTCTGGGTATCTCTCTGGCCCCAAAACCAAGAAGGTGCTTTGTTGTTAGCTGGCAGTCTATCATATCAAAGGATAATTTATTAAGATATTCAACCAGCGTGACAAGGGCTACGTTTGACGCATTGCTGATCCGGGCAAACATGGATTCACCGAAAAAACATCTCCCCAGAGAAACGCCGTACAAGCCTCCGACCAGCTCTCCCTGATGCCATGCTTCCACCGAATGCGCGAAGCCCGATTCATGGAGCTTGCAGTAGGCATCAATCATATCTTCAATGATCCAGGTTCCTTGATTATTCTCCAGCCGAATTTGAGCACACTGGTTGATCACCCGACCAAATGCGGAATCCATGGTCACCGTAAAAATCCCTTTTTTTATAATTTTCTTCAACGTTTTTGAGATGTTGATCTCACGAGGATACAGGACAAGACGAGGATCCGGCGACCACCACAAAATCGGTTCATCATCTGAAAACCACGGAAAAATGCCCATACGGTAGGCAAGGAGAAGACGCTCCCAGCTTAAATCACCGCCAACAGCCAGCAACCCTTCTCCGGAGGCAAGATGTGGAGGGGGAAATGCTACTTTATCTGTTAAAAGAAAAACAGTCACTCAATTACTCAACGACTGAATGAGGTTAGGGGCTTCGCCCCATAAACGATAAGTTGTTTTCTAAACATTCACAGGTACATTTATGCCGCACAGGGTTGTTTTGAAAGATGAACGTCCAACATCGAACGTTGAACATCGAATAATGATGTCGCTCCGCTCCCCAACTTACTCTAAAATCGAATGAAAAACAAAAATCCGACAACCAAACATTCAACAGCATTTCTTTTCAGCCGTTTTGATACTCACAACAAAAATCTAAGTTAGTTCGCTTCGCTCACAATTGGAATGTTGGCCCCGGTGAAATAGATAAAAAGTTTCACTGGGTAAAAATGCTGGAATAATGGAATAATGGGTTTTGGGATAATGGTTTGATGATAAACATCATCACGTCAAGGAATTTGAAAATGGTAAACATCCTTTAAAACCAATATTACTTTTTTTCCATTCATCATTCAATGTTGGACGTTCCATGTTCGATGTTCATCTTTTTACTCAATCACCATTCTTTGTTCAACATTGGTTTTTTTCATTCATCATTCGATGTTGGACGTTCGATGTTCGATGTTCATCTTTTTTCAGTAAACCTTCCACAGTCCTTTCGGCGCAAAAATTAATTTAGCACTTATGGGGTTTCGCCCTAGTTGGAATTACTGATTTTCCGAGACGTAACATCAAAGGTCAACTTGTCATTCACTACATTAATAAAAACCTCTCCGCCTTTTACAAGCCCCCCGAATAGAATCTCATCCGAAAGTATGTCTTTGATTTCGGTCTGGATCAATCGGGTCAGAGGTCTTGCGCCGTAACGGGGGTCATGCCCGTTTTTTGCCAGCCAGGTTCGCGCACCGGAAGAAATAGTGATGGATATCTTTTTAACGGCAAGCTGTTCCTTAAGTTCTTTCATGAACTTGTCCACCACCTTTTCCATGATTTCTTCATTTAGCGCATTAAAATGAATGATGTCGTCCAAGCGGTTTCTGAATTCCGGGCTGAAAAATTTCTCAATCGCTTTTTTCCCTTTGTCTTCGGTGTCATATTTTTTATCACCGAAGCCGATGGTCTGGGTGCTCATTTCCCGGGTACCGGCATTTGAAGTCATCATAATGATGACGTTTCTGAAATCAGCCTTTTTGCCGTAGTTATCGGTCAGGGTGGCATGGTCCAAAACTTGAAGTAAAATGTTAAACATATCCGGGTGCGCCTTTTCTATTTCATCAAAAAGAAGAACGCTGTAAGGATGTTTACGGATGCTCTCCGTTAAAAGTCCTCCCTGATCGAACCCGATATACCCCGGAGGTGCGCCGATAAGACGCGCCACGGCATGTTTCTCCATATATTCGCTCATATCGAATCGTAAAAACTGAACCCCGAGAATTTTGGAAACCTGCAGAGACACTTCCGTCTTTCCAACACCGGTGGGACCGGCAAACAGGAATGAACCCACGGGTCTCTCGGGAGTTCCCAGGCCTGCACGGGAGCGCTTTATGGAGGTGACAAGAGAGGCGATGGCATCGTCTTGCCCGAAAACAACCTGCTTGAGTTCACCTCCGAGATTCTCCAATTTTGTTCTGTCCGGAGTTGAAACACTGATGGTCGGTATTCTTGCAATCTTGGCCACGATTTTCTCAATGTCTTTGGGGTGGATTTTCTTCCTGGTTGAAGGCCCCGAAAGTCTCATAAACGCTCCGGCTTCATCGATCACATCGATGGCTTTGTCCGGCAAATACCGATCATTGATGTATTTTGCGGAAAGTTCAACAGCGGCATTCAGCGCCGGATCCGTATAAATAATACCGTGATGTTCCTCATAACGGGATCGCAGCCCTTTTAAAATTTGAACGGTTTGCTTAATCGGAGGTTCCAAAATCTCGATCTTTTCAAAACGGCGGGCCAGGGCGCGGTCCTTTTCAAAGTAATTTTTGTAATCCTCATAAGTGGTTGAACCGATACACCGCAGATCACCGGTCGCCAGTGACGGTTTTAGAATATTGGACGCATCCATGGATCCTCTGCTGGTAGCACCGGCACCCACCATGGTATGAATTTCATCAATAAATAAAATGGCATCCTTTTTCTTTTTCAGAGCGGACATTACCCCTTTTAACCGCTGCTCAAAGTCACCCCGGAATTTTGTACCTGCCAGCAGCCCCCCGAGATCCAGGGAATATATGCGAACATCTTTAAGCAGGTCGGGAATGGATTTGTCATTTATCCGAAGCGCCAGCCCTTCGGCCATTGCTGTTTTTCCTACACCCGGATCTCCCACAAAAACCGGATTGTTCTTTCTCCGACGGCAGAGTACTTGAATGGTTCGTTCCATTTCAAGTTCCCTGCCGATCATCGGGTCCAGCTTTCCCTGGGACGCTCTTTCAACAAGATCGATGGTAAACGCCTCGAGGGGATCGGTCTTTTTCTTTTTTCCCTTTTTGTCTGTTTCCACCAGTGGATCCGGTTCATCTTTATACGGCGACCGGGAAACATCATGGGAAATGTAGCTTAAGACATCAAGACGAGTGATACCTTCAGCGTTCAGAAAATATTCGGCATGGGAATCCTTTTCCTGATAAATCGAGGCAAGGATGTCACTAACCGCCACTTCCTGTTTTTCTGCGGAACGCACATGATCAATGGCCCGCTGAAGCACCCGTTGAAAGGCAACCGTCTGCTGGAGCACATATTCATTTCCTTCGGGGATGCTCACCATCCGCTGGTTGAAAAATAATTCAAGGGCGTTTCTAAGGTTCCCGATATTCCCCCCGCAATTCTCGATGACTTCCATACCGTTTTTGTCGTATAGAATGGCAAAAAGCAGATGCTCTATACAGACATACTCATGGCGTCTTTTACGAGCTTCTCTTACCGCAAAGCCGAGCGTTTCGCTGAGTTCTTTACTGATCATGGTCTATTCTTCCTCCATGGTACACTTAAGAGGAAACCCGTGTTCACGGGCCAAAGAATGAACGGTATTCACTTTGGTTTCAGAGACTTCATATGTATAAACACCGCAAATACCGATGCCTTTTTGGTGGATATTTAGCATAATTTCTACCGCTTCTTCGGGTGTTTTGTTGAAAACAAGCATCAGGATTTCGACGACAAACTCCATGGTGGTATAATCGTCATTGTGAAGCAGCACCTTATACATGGGAGGTTCATCAATCTCATCCCTAACTTCTGAAATGACGTCTTCTTCTATTTCAGGACTGTGTTCGTTCATGCCGCCATTTACCACACTTGGTTTTCAATAAATTATAACCATTTTTGTCCGGCCTTGTAAAGAGGATAAATCTTCTCCCCTTCACCTAAATTGAGCGATTTTTTACTCGATCTGCACCGATCTCTTGCGCATCAAGGATCCCCGAAAATCCTTGACATATCCACGGGTATGCCTGCGGTTTTCGCGAACCCTTATTCATCAAGATCTCAGCACATTTCTTCGCAAAAAATCGCTCAACTTAGGTTTAACTATTTCCCGCAGCATTTTTTATACTTTTTACCGCTCCCGCACGGACAGGGTGCATTTCGCCCCACCTTTTTTTCATTCCTTTTGACCGGTTTTTTCTTTTCCGATTCACCACCACTGGAAAATATCATCTTCTGTTCCTTTGGCTGCTGCAAATCTGATATCTTTTTGGGTTCGGATATCTGAATTCTGAACAAAATCCCCAGCGTCTCTTCTTTGACCCTGGAAATCATATCCTTAAACAATTCGAACCCTTCTTTTTTGTATACGATCAGAGGATCCTGCTGTGCATATCCTCTCAAACCGATCCCTTCTTTCAGGTGATCCATGCTTAACAGATGATCTTTCCACAGGTTGTCCACGGTCTGAAGCATGATAATCCGTTCAACATTCCTGAATTCTTCCCCTCCGATGGCAGCTTCTTTTTCATTGTATATAGATAAACTCGCATCAGAAATCAACCCGGCCAGCCCGTCTCGGGTGAGTCCGTCCAGGGTATCATCATCAAGTTTGCCCAGACGGAAGTGAAATTGCATGAATACCGAGTCATTCAGCTTTTTCCAGTCCCACTCTTCAGGAAGCATTCTTTCATCAATACAGCTATAACTTATCTCCTCGGCTTTATCGTGAATCATATCTTCAATGGCCGGTTTTAAGCTTTTTCCATTCAGAGCCTCCCTCCGCTGCCGGTATATGACCTCCCTTTGTTGATTCATGACATCATCATATTCCAGCAGTTGCTTTCTGATATCAAAGTTGTGTCCCTCAACCTTTGCCTGGGCATTTTCAATGGCCCTGCTGATGAGGTTGTGTTCGATGGGCTCACCCTCTTCCATCCCTAACTTCTCCATAATCCCGGTTATCCGTTCCCCGCCGAATATCCGGAGCAGGTCATCTTCCAGGGCAAGGTAGAAACGAGAGGAACCCGGATCGCCCTGTCTGCCCGAGCGCCCTCTGAGCTGATTATCGATTCTCCGGCTTTCATGTCTTTCGGTTCCTAAAATATGAAGCCCTCCCAGCTCAGTGACACCTTCACCCAATACAATATCGGTTCCGCGGCCGGCCATGTTTGTGGAAATCGTAACTGCCTCTTTCTGCCCCGCCATCGCGATGATTTCGGCCTCTTTTTCATGGTTTTTTGCGTTCAGGACCGTATGTTTAATGCCTCTTTTTTTTAATTTTTCTGAAAAACTTTCTGAAATATCGATTGAAATGGTTCCCACCAGAACCGGCTGCCCTTTTTGATGAAGTTCGATGATTTCATCCATGGCCGCATCAAATTTCTCCCGGCGGGTTTTATAAATCACATCCGAAAAATCGGTTCGGATCATGAGTTGATTTGTAGGAATAACCGATACATCCAGATCATATATCTTTTTGAATTCAGCAGCCTCTGTATCCGCGGTACCGGTCATGCCGCCAAGTTTATTATACATCCTGAAGTAGTTCTGAAAGGTCACCGTAGCCAGGGTCTGGTTTTCGTTTTCGATCTTGACATTTTCTTTGGCCTCAAGGGCCTGGTGCAGCCCTTCAGAATAGCGGCGTCCGGGCATGAGGCGCCCCGTGAATTCATCTACGATGATAACCTCCCCATGTTTAACAATATAATCGACATCACGCTTAAACAGGGTATAAGCTTTAAGGGCCTGGTTTATATGGTGAAGAAGTTCAATATGCTTCGCATCATACAGATTGTCGACCTTGAGTATTTTCTCCGCTTTAGCGATCCCTTCCTCGGTCATAACGGCTGACCGGGCCTTTTCATCCAGGGTGTAGTCCTTTTCAGATACAAGACGTGGAATGACGCCATTGACCAGATGATACAGTTCCGTGGATTTTTCGGCAGGACCGGATATAATCAACGGGGTTCGAGCCTCGTCGATCAATATGCTGTCCACCTCATCAACAATGGCAAAATTAAGTTCTCCCTGGACAATGGAGTCTTTGTCAAACTTCATATTGTCCCTTAAGTAGTCAAAACCGAACTCATTGTTTGTGCCGTATGTGACATCTGAATGGTATGCGGCCTTCCGCTCTTTATCATCCAGACCGTGCAATATACACCCAACGGAAAGGCCGAGAAAATTATATATATGCCCCATCCATTCCGTATCACGCCGTGCCAGGTAATCATTCACCGTAATAATATGAACCCCTTTGCCGGTAAGTGCGTTCAGATAAGCCGGGAGCGTGGCCGCCAGAGTCTTGCCTTCACCGGTCTTCATTTCAGCAATTTTTCCCTGATGAAGCACCACTCCGCCGATAAGCTGTACATCAAAATGCCGCATGCCCAAGGTCCGGATCGATGCTTCTCTAACGGTTGCAAAAGCCTCCGGAAGAATATCATCAATGGATTCGCCATTGTTCAAGCGATCTTTAAACAACCGGGTCTGTGTTTTGAGCGCTTCATCATTCATGGCCTGAATCTGAGGTTCTAAGGCATTGATCTTTTCAACAACAGGTTGAATCTTTCTTAATTCCCGTTCGTTTTTACTGCCAAATATTTTTGTTAAAAAATTTGCGCCCATATAATTAATGTTCCTCCTGAACCGTCAGTGCCTGAACGAAAACTGTCTTTTTCGCCAATATCTGCGTCAGACTCAAATTTTAATCCTCGAAATACTAACAGTATTCCTATGGTTAAAATTTTCGTCTTCCTTGATCTTAACGAAAAATCCTAGTTTTCGTTCGGGCAATAGTTACTCCTAAATTGAGAGTTCCAAATTGTGACACCATATTACAACGGTAATAAATCGTAAACATTTTAGCTAAATTTTGAACGGGTCAGAGCATACCATTAATCCATACATTTTGCAAAACCGCTTCTGATGATTTTATGGTAAAATGAAAGGGAAGAAAAGTGATAAGATCAGAAAACCGCTCACCCTTGGAATTTGGGAGAATACCGTGGAACGATAAAGGCTCCGGGTCATTAAATTTGAGGGGTTGGGTAATTTTTCTTTTAGAGCCCCAAATTAAGCGGAATGAATTATCAGCAAGGAAATCGTACACTGTTTGAATGCATTAGGGATCGTTGCGAAAAAACAGCGCTTTTATGAATTCGTAATGAAAAATTAAAAATGTTATCTATCTGATCTATTTATTTAAATATTGATACACTGTTTTTTTGTTACGAGCCCTTATGCATGAGTTTGTACGGTGTAGTTGCGGATTATTCATGGAGCGGTTGTATAAAAAAACTCCCCGTTTCCTCATTTAATTTAGAATGTATTTTTTTGGGTTTACCGGTATTCCGTTTAATAAAACTTCATAATGGACATGGGGGCCCGTACCGCGCCCTGAATTAATGGACATGGGGGCCCGTACCGCGCCCTGAATTGCCCATATACCCAATAGTATCGCCTCTCTTTACGTTTTCTTTCCGCTTTACTAATATCTTCTGTAAATGAGCGTAACGGGTAATCATTCCATGGCCGTGATTAATGACAACCAGCTTGCCTAAAAATCCCTTGGAGCCGGCAAATGTTATCGTGCCGTCCCCGGTAGCAATAATCGGAGTCCCCTCGCGATTGGCAATATCCAATCCTTTATGGAATTCTCGAAGACCTGTGAAAGGGGATTTCCGGTATCCGAATCTCGAAGATATCCACCCGGTTGCCGGTCGGATGGAGGGGGTAGAGGATAAAAGATTTCGCTGCCTTACAAGCTCGTTATAAAGGGATTCAAGCCCGCTTTTTTGATTGATTGATGCCAGGGTTAGCTGTCGGGTCTGGGAATGCATTTCGCGCATCAAACCGTTTTGATTTTCTGCTGAGGGGGCCTGGGAATCGAGATCTTCAGTGTTTGACCCCCCCACCCCAAAAAGGCTGTCATCTTCGGCAGGTTTTTCAATGTTGGCAATAATTCGTATTTTCTTTTCAAAATTGTTTAGCTCAACCAGCGTTGACTTTAATGTATTGATCTCATTCGAAAACTTTTGTATCTGCCGGCGCTGGGTAACAATCTCATCCTTTTGATTTGCAATCTTGCTTTCGAGTTTCTGTTTGTTGAATGTGGTTTTAATCGTGTAATAATCGTAACTAACAAAAGCGGATAATATGACGAAGACAGTAACACAGGCGCTGATAGTGCCTAAAAATCGTCTGGAAAGGGTTATCTGTTTTACGGTAGAACCGGTATAACTTAAAATAAAAAACGTGATTTTCCGGCGCCCAATAATTTTTTTAACCGCAAAAAAAGCCTGTTTCAGTCGATCGGCAAATATTTTTAACATGGATGAATTCACTGTCATTTCTATTACTTCACAAATGGAGAGAAACCCCCAAGTTCATTAAATTTTGGGCGGTAAAAAAAACAGATTGTATTTCAACGGGTTGTGTTTTGAAATATAATTTTGTAGTTTACCATATATAAAATTAAGATGTCAATAATTTCGATTAATACCAACAACTACCTTCTCTAAAGGCATTTTTCGCAACTATGCAAATAAACTTCTGTAAAGAATCCGAAGCCAAGCAACGGGCGGAAATCCTAAATAAAATTATGTTAGTTAGTGTCCATTCATAAATGGTAGATTTTGGTTTCCCGCAAGGCCCGAGCGAGTTTTCAACCGCCCCGAAAACATCACGGGATCTCTGACAGGCATAGCGAGCTATTTCGAGGATTGAAAACGAACGAGAACGCCGCCGGGGGCCGAAAGATGCCGTTTATGGATAGACACTATTGAGATTCGACTGAGATGAGAAGTCTCAAAAGTTCTGTATGTAAGTAACGCCGAAAACCTTTGAGGTTTTCGGCGTCATACAACCTGCTTCTAAACAAATTAAATTAGGGCTATGCAATCCCCAGTTTAAATTTGAGAGATTTCAGTGTGTTTTTCATCAGCATGGTGATGGTCATAGGTCCAACACCTCCGGGCACCGGTGTAATAGAGCCTGCAATTTCCTTTGCGGCATCAAAATCAACATCTCCGCTTAAAATTGCAATCTTCTTGCCGGTTTTTTCACTTATTTTCTCACCGATCCTGTTGACACCCACGTCAATTACGCATGCTCCGGGTTTGATCCACTCGGGTTTTACCAATCCTGGAACGCCTGCCGCCACGATCAGGATGTCCGCCCGCTTGCAATGTCCAGCCAGATCTTTTGTGCGGGTATGAACAACGGTGACGGTTGAATTGGCGCCCGGGCCCTTCTGGAACATCATATTGGCTATGGGTTTCCCTACGATGTTGGAACGGCCCACAACCACTACCTCGGCTCCGCTGGTCTCGACTCCAGCCCGAACAATCATTTCCTGTATACCTGCCGGGGTACAGGGGGGAAACTTGATTTCATCACCGCCGATCATCAGACGTCCCACATTAACCGGATGAAATCCGTCCACATCCTTGTCAGGGTCAATGGCGTTTAATACTTTTTTTTCATTGATATGCTTTGGAAGAGGGAGCTGAACAAGGATACCATTGATGGAATCATCTTTGTTGTATTTGTCGATCATGGCCAAAAGTGCCTCTTCGGAAAGGTCGTCGGGCTGACTGTCCTGTATCTCATTGAATCCGACCCGGTGGGCGGTTTTAATTTTGAGGGTCACATAAGAAATTGAAGCAGGACTTTCACCAACCAAAATGGTTACAAGGCCCGGAACAACGCCGTGTTTTTCTTTAATTTCTGCTACTTCAGCCGTAATTTCTTCAAGAATTTCTTCACGGATTTCAGTTCCTTTAATTAGTTTTGCTGCCATTTTTAATCTCCTTTCATAAATAGTTTTAGATTTTGTTATAACTTACTATTTAGTATCCCCTTAGTTATCAGATCAAAAAGCTTTTAGACTAATAAAATCTCAATGTCAAGAAGACTCGTAATTTGATTCAGGGTAAACTCATTTTAATCCTAACATTTTTATTGTCTTCATTTTGATTTTGGTATATCAGGACGTTGGTAGTGTTTTGGAATGCAAATATAACATTTAACAAAAAAGGAGGCCTTAATTATGAAAAAAGTTTTTCTATCTTTCCTTACTGTAACCCTTTGCGTTGCCTTATTATCAACAGGTGCCATGGCAGCGGAAACCGCACCCATCAACCTGACATTCAGCATCTTCTTTCCACCTACCCACGGTCAAACAAAAGCTGCAATGGACTGGGCCAAGGAAATTGAGACGCTCACCGACAATAAAGTCCAGATTACGGTTTTCCCCGGCGGAACCTTAACAAAAGCTCCCCAATGTTACAGCGGCGTGGTCAATGGAATTTCAGATTTGGGATTCAGTCTGTTCGCCTACACCCGAGGACGTTTTCCGGTTATGGCGGCAGTTGACCTCCCCATGGGGTATCCGAATGGAAAAACGGCCAGCAAGGTTGCTCAAGAATTCGCAAAGACCTTCAAACCCGAAGAGTTAAATGACGTAAAAGTCCTTTATCTTCACGCACACGGCCCTGGGCTTCTTCATACAAAAAAACCCGTAAGGAAACTTGAAGATCTCAAAGGCATGAAAATCAGAGCTACCGGTCTAAGCGCCAAGGTCGTT
>JAFDEW010000436.1 GCA_019310125.1 Deltaproteobacteria bacterium
GAACCTCTGAAACACAGCTTGTAATTTGCATTTTATTAACAAAAATGCTATGCATTTAAAATGATGTCTCTTTATGTGTGGAATAGGTATGAAATGTCCAAAATATCACAAAGTCCGGCTCAAGGTTCAGTGCTCAAGATCTGCCCCGTAATGATATTAGAGATATAGGAGATGTATTCCAGAGTTATACGGCACTACTTGGACTTTGCGCTTTGTATAAAAATACATCAAAAGACATATAAAAATAAAATGTTTCGTGATTCGGCTGGAAGTCATTCGCAAACGATTGAGCAAACTGGTGTTTGTCCAATTTTTCATATTAAGAATAACGGAAAATTGCCTCCGCGTATTCATGATCTGGTTCGGTTGGCAAATATGGCCAACATTGAATTTGATGAAGAAACATTAGAGTTCTTAGATGCAGCAAATACTTTTACATAAAATCTGCAATTGTTGATTTGGCCGTATTTTCAAAGCGCATGGTGTGCAGCCGTAGTAAACTACTGCAAACGCCCTGCAACACAGAAAATGCGGTCAAAGGGGCAATCCCGAAGGGTACAAATTTGAAAAACTTTTTTTATTTGCGTACTCAGCCATATGATGCACCAGAAAAACAAATACTCAAGCGTTAACCATATAGTATAATTGTGTTTATTTAATCCTTTTAAAATTTGGATGCAGGTTTTAGGTTTTAATATTTCGACCTAATATCCGGATGAAAAGCTGAGATTTTACAAGATGTGCACCCATGAATTCACCACGGAATATTTTCAACGAATAAAGGAAATATATAAATGTCTTCTGAAAAAGATATCGCCATTAATAAAGCAAGAGCGTTTATAGAACTGTTAAAAACAAATGGCATTGATATTTATGAGGCATATGTGTTTGGTTCTGCGATTAAAGATATAGCGGATGAATACAGCGATATCAATATAGCCGTTGTTTCAAAAGATTTCTCCGGCATGCCTTATTATGACGTTAAAAAGATAAGTAAGTATCGAAGAGCGATTGATTTGCGATTGGAAATTCATCCATTTTCCTTGAAAGACATCAATGTTGATCCCCCACTTTTTTTTATGAAAATAAAGAATAAAGGAGTTCGGATACACTAGCTGCCCAATGCATGCCCTGCCCCCCCGCCTTGCCTGCCCGTAGGTCCGGGAGATCGTACTGGGGTGGATCCAGAAGATCCCACTGGAGAACCCTGAACTCGGAACCTTCGAACCCTGAACCCAGAACCCAGAACCCTGCTTGCCCCGTTAAATTTTTCGCAGAAAAGGAGCGTAGCGAATTTAACCGGGGAACCCCAGAATCCTTTCACCTTTCACTTTTTATCCTTTGAACCTCTGTACCGCTTTTCCTCATTGTTCTCCATTAATCATTCGATGTTGGACGTTCAATGTTCGATGTTCATCTCTTTCCTCCCCCCACCTCCTTTAAGACAAAAGTACTACGGTTTTTGAAAGGTATAGTACTTTCTTCTCATACTTCTCACAAGTATTTTTGATAATATTTTCCTATCAAATTAGTTACTTTCTACCCATTGCATTCCTTGACACAATAAAATATTTAATGATCAACGTTGATAGGTTTCTCAACTGAACCCGGAACTCTGAACCCGGAACAAAAAAATTTGCCACAAAGACACTAAGACACAAAGGATATATTAATTATTCTTTCTTCGTGCCTTGGTGCCTTAGTGGCAGAATGAAAAAGGTTTTTCCGATGAAAGAACGACGGCAATATGAAAGATTCCTGCTAACACTCCCCACCAGGATGGAACCCATTAATTCAGGCAAAAAACAGTTGTTTGATCTTAAGGCCAGGGACGTATCTGCTTCCGGCGCATTTATATACACTCCAGAGCCGTTTTCCGAAGGGACAAGGTTAAAATTAGATCTAACTGTCCCGAGTGAGAAAATTAAAGAACTGACAGGTACCGAGAGCCTTATAGAATGTGAAGGAAACGTGGTGAGGTCCACACCCACAGGTGTGGCTATTCATTTTGACAGAGAGTGCCAGATTATGAGTTTAAGGGGCCTGTAACATCTCAACATTTCTTTAAGTCATTAAAAACTACAGGAGGAGACAAGCAATGAAGAAAATATGTCCATATCTTTCACGTCTTATTATATGTACAAGTTTTTTGGCCGTATTGCTATACCCCCCTTATGCTTCTCCTGCAGAGACGTGCGATCAATGGGTTGCAAAAGTGGTTTCTGTGCAAGGGAGTGTGGAGGTACGAAAGGTAGATGAAACCCGGTGGGAGGCGGTTAAGTTAAATGACACTTACTGCCCCGGCGATGTGATTCGGGTGAATGATAACAGCCGGGCAGATCTTTCGCTGATTAACCAACCCGTTATCCGCCTTGACCAGAACACGACCATAACCCTTGGAGAATTGAAAGAAGAACGAACCTCTCTGATCGCT
>JAFDEW010000006.1 GCA_019310125.1 Deltaproteobacteria bacterium
AAGTGTCTTCCTCTGCAACCTATTGCTATTTATGCATTTATTATATTATGATGTCGATTAAAAACGTTGCTCGTTATACCGATAAACGGGCTCTCCCTTTAGATCTTCGCCGGTTAATAATCCTTCTCCCCTGTTTGGTTGACATTCTTTTTAAAAACCCGTGTGTTCGTGCACGCTTTATTCTACTTGGTTGATACGTTCTTTTCATATGTAAAATCCTTAATATAATTCCCAGCCTGGGTAATTGCCCAAAAAGAACTAAAGTTCTTTCCTGCCGATTGAACAGACTGAAGTTAACTTAAAATGTACTATGTAAGCATAAGCTTTTTATATTGTCAAGACCCAAAAACACATTGAACAGGGTAAACGCATTTGATTTCGGTGCAGCGTAGCGACGGCGTGTTCTCCCTGTATTGGGATTCAAATGCGCTTGCCCTGATATATTGAAAATTAACGCTCTTTTATTCTTTCAGAATTTCTAAAACATCAAATTCTTCCATATGAAGTTGTGAATTGGGATATATTACAATCTGTTTTCCAATAATTCGTTCAAGGGAAACAATAAGATGGTTTTCCTCGCCATGAAATTTCCGGATTGACCCTCAAGCTCACCTTGACGCCCATCATGTCGTGGGATTCACGGAGTATCTCCCTGTATATATTATAACATATGGTCTGCCTTGATATAAGATACCCTTCCCCGTCGCAATAAAAACACGGCTCACATAGAAACTGGGTAATAGGCTTCCTGATTCGTTTTCTTGTCATTTGTATCAGCCCCATCTCTGATATGGGAAGGACATGGGTTTTACTCCTATCCTTTATAAAAGCCTCTTTTAGCGCATTAAACACTTTCTCCTGATTGGACTTTTTTTCCATATCGATAAAATCGATAATTATAATGCCCCCGATATCCCGGAGGCGGATCTGATAGGCGATCTCCTTTACGGCCTCCAGATTGGTCTTTAAAATTGTTTCTTCAAGGTTATACTTGCCCACAAAGCGTCCGGTATTTACATCAATTGCAATAAGCGCCTCGGTATGTTCTATTACGATGTAACCGCCTGATTTTAACCACACCTTCTTTTCCAAAGCACGTGAAATGTCACCCTCTAAATTATAGGCATCAAAAATCGGTTCCAGACCCTCATAAAACTCCACCGAATCTTTTAAACCGGGAACGAATGACTCAATAAACGAAAGAATAGACTCATAACCCGAACGGGAATCGATGATAAGTTTTTCAGCTTCGTGCACAAGCAAATCCCGCACAGCGCGAAGGCTAATGGCAACCTCTTTATGTAAAAGAGACGGCGCCGGAGATGTCTGGTACTTTTTTTGTATATTTTCCCACAAATTTTTTAAAAAACCCATCTCATATGCAATTTTCTCTTTCCTGATATCTTCCGCAGCAGTTCTTGCGATATAACCGAACTTGTCATTACATAAAGATTCAACGATTTCCTTTAACCGATTCCGCTCCGTTTCATCCTCTATTCGACGGGATATACCGATATGATCAGATGTTGGCATAAGTACGATAAAGCGGCCGGGAAGAGATATATGTGTTGTTACGCGAGCCCCCTTAGAACCCATAGGGGCTTTGGCGGCCTGAACCATTATATCCTGACCTTCTGTAATCAAATCCTCTATATGATATTCGTGATTAATAAAGTGCGGGGAAGGGCCGGCGCCATGGACACTAATGGAATTATTTTCATCCTCGGTCCCTTCTATCAGCAGGTTTTCAATATCACTATATCTTCCGCCATGTATATCGCGTACATATATAAACGCCGCCTGCTTAAGTCCAATGTTCACAAAGGCGGCTTGCATACCCGGTAGAACGCGTTGCACCTTGCCCTTGTAAATATTGCCGGCAATATCTGAAACATCTCCACGCTCGATAAAAAGTTCCGCTATGTTCCCGTCCTCAAGAAGAGCCACTCGTGTTTCATGTTCTGCTGCATTTATGATTATCTTTTTATACATCTTTTTTATTTCCTGTGAGAGCGGTATCAATAAAAGTATAATATATCTCAGTGGGTTATGTTGACGCATGGACTTGGCTTCATGAAGTGAAAAAATGAGCCCAATGGTTTTTTTCAAACGGCTGAAATATTACAGTTTGACGATAGCAGCCTGTTTTATTTCTTCAACGGGTATAAAGAATATTTTTTCAATAACCTCAAAAGGTCGCACCGTTCTGCCCGGTTCTTTTTTAAGGGTCATCTTCAGTCTGTTCGAATCCGGCAACTCTATTTTCAAAACCATTTCTTTTAAATCTATATTTTTTGTTTTCCCTTTTGCTCCGGTTCTAGTAATAATTAACTCTTTTTTGTTTTTAAAACAGATTAAGTCTTTCTCATTAAAAAAACCATCTTTTTTTGTCACAAGATAGGTTGATGACGACATCGCTTCAAACACAGGCTTTCTTATGGCAAGCTGACTATCCAAGACCTTAAGACCTTTTGGAAGATGTTTATTTATTCGACCGATAATACTCTGTGGTTTAACATCGCCTCGTAATGATAAATAAAATTTTTCATTCAGGCTTTCCAAACCCACCGGCAGCGGATCTTCAAATGAAATTTTCGGCTTCGGGTGAAACCCTTGTGTAAATTTAATGGGTATTCCTGCGCGACTGATGGCTCGCAAAAATATTTTTACCAGTTCAAGGTGCCCAAAATATTTTGCCTCGCCTTTTTTTGAAAATGAAACCTTGAGGTTTTTATAAAAGGTTTCATTCATATTGTCTGAAATAAATTCTTTTGGGGCCATTTTTTCATAGTTTTCAAACACCTTGGGCCCAATATTTTCAAAGTCACAAACCCCGCAATTGTTACAGTCGCCCCTGCGACAGTCAACCGTAAATTCACCTTGTTCGGCTTTTTTTAATTCGCCTTTTAAAAAATCTTTTGTAACCCTTGTATCAATGTAATCCCAGGGCAAAGGTTCCTTCGTATCCCTGACCCGTGTGGTATAGAAATCCATATCCACACCCTCGTCGCATAACGCGTCTTGCCATAACCGGAACTTAAACCTGTCGCTCCAGCCGTCAAATTTACACCCCTTCCCATATGCTTTCTGCAACAACCGGCCAAGGCGCCTGTCACCACGGGCCCAAAGCCCTTCAAGTATGCTGACCTCAGGGCTTTGCCATTTAAAATGAACCCCGGACATCTTAAGGCTCTTTTGTAACCATCGAATCTTCTGCTTTGAATCGGCCAAGGAAATCTGTGAAGACCACTGAAAAGGCGTGTGGGATTTTGGGATAAATGTTGCCACACTTACATTGAGTTTACCCCTTGGGCCCTTGGGCCCTTTGATCTTACGCAGCTTTTTTACAAGATCAACAATGGCCTGCAAATCATCATGGGTTTCCGTGGGAAGACCGATCATAAAATAGAGTTTTATCACCTGCCAGCCAAGACCAAAAGCATTTTTGACCGTATTTTCAATGTCTTCTTGCGTTATATTTTTATTAATAACATCCCGGAGCCGCTGGCTGCCGGCTTCCGGTGCTATGGTAAACCCTGTCTTCCGGACCTTTTTGACAAGCTGCATAAGTTCCGGTGTTAATGTGCCGACACGTAGTGACGGCAATGAAACCGCTATTCGGCGGGACATGTAACGGTTCATCAAACATTCCATGAGCGGAAATATACCTTCATAATCCCCTGTGCTTAAGGATAAAAGAGAGATGTCCTCATACCCGGTCGAAGCAATACAGGCTTCGGAAAGAGCCAGCAGTGTCTCTAAGGATCGTTCGCGAACCGGTCGATAGATCATTCCGGCCTGACAGAATCTGCACCCCCTGGTGCATCCCCGAGATATTTCAATCCGAAGACGATCATGCACGGGTTTTCCATATGGAATGATGGGCGCATCCGGAAACGGGGCATGGTCAAGATCATTTACAACCGCTCTTTTAACCGTCTTATGGTCAGCAAACTCGGGAACAAGGGTCTGGAAACCGTTTTCATCATAGTTGGGTTTAAAAAACGAGGGAATATATACACCTTCAATATGGGACCAGTTTCTCAAAAGCGTTTTTTTATCGCGCTTGCCCCTCGCTTTCCATGTAAGCCAGGCTTGGGACATCTCTATGATCACGTTTTCCCCGTCTCCTACCACAATGGCATCAAAAAAATCCGCCACCGGCTCCGGATTGCAAGTGCATGGTCCTCCTGCAATAACAAAGGGGTGTGAATCGTCTCTTTGTCTCGTAAAAAACGGTATATGTGCCAACTCAAGTATGTTAAGTATATTGGTATAGTTAAGCTCATAAAGCAAACTGAAACCGATGATATCAAACCGGTTAATTGGCTTATGAGATTCCAGGGACATCATCGGGATGCCGGAGGATCTGAGGTGGCTTTCCATGTCCTCCCCGGGAGCAAAAACCCGTTCCGCAGCAATCTCACGGTGACGGTTAAGAATATGATAAAGGATCTGAAGACCAAAATGCGAGGTGCCGATTTCATAGAGGTCCGGAAAAGCAAGCGCAACGCACAGATTGACCTTGCTATGATCTTTTTTAATCGTGTTTATTTCCGAGCCTAAGTACCTGCTGGGTTGCTCTACCAGCGGCAAGATGTCTTGAATGATTTTTATGCTCATGATATATGGTTTTGATGGTTCACGGTTGTAATCGGTCGGTTCGTTGAGACAAATCAGTTTCAAACCTGCCTCGAGTATAATAAAATTTTTATATCAGTATAACGGTGTGTAACATGACAAAAATAAAAACACAAAGCAAACGCTTCGTTTCAGCGTTTGTCTTTCTTGTTTTTTTTATTATATTTCTTGTTAAGCTCCCGGACGGCGTTGGGTCCGATAACCTGCGGGAGAGCGCTGTTGTAATCGCCGTTAAAAAAGTCAGTCCTGTTGTGGTTAACATAAGTTCGGAGTTCGAGGTTCGCAAGCGGGTAAATCCTTTTTCCGGATTGGGCATGGATCCTTCTTTCGAAAATTTTTTTAATGACTTTTTTGACCCCGGATTTGGACGCCGATACAAACGAACCAGCTTGGGATCCGGCGTCATTATCGATGGAAAACGGGGGTTTATCCTGACCAACAAACACGTTATCTTAAAGAGCAAAACCATTACGGTTGCACTTAAAGACGGACGAGAATTCACGGCACAGATTGTTGGAGCCGATTCCGACTCTGATCTGGCGGTACTGCGTATTTCTTCCCCAACAGCTCTGCCTGACATCACAATGGGCGATTCCAGCAATCTGATGATCGGCGAAACCGTAATCGCTATCGGCAACCCGTTCGGCTTTTCCAATACTGTAACCACCGGTGTTATCAGCGCTACAAACAGGAGCGTTAGGACCGATGACATGGTCTACCATGATTTTATACAGACCGATGCTTCAATCAACCCGGGCAATAGCGGAGGCCCCCTGCTGAACATAAACGGAGAGCTTGTCGGTATAAATACCGCCATATATGCCAAGGCTCATGGCATCGGCTTTGCCATACCCATAAATACCGCCAAAAGAATCATCTCCGACCTTATAAGATACGGAGAAGTTATACCGGCATGGATCGGTATCACCATACAGGATATTAACGAAGACCTTGCACGGTATCTAAGCGCATCGGCCATCAATGGCGTCCTGGTCAAAAAAGCGGAAATCGCCGGACCCGCCCGTAAAGCCGGTATCCGTGAAGGTGATATTATTCTTTCAATTAATACCAGCGACATTGCTTCTGAAAAAGATTTCCATAGAGCGATGCTCGCTCTTTCTGCCGGAGAAAAAATTGATATGACGGTCTGGCGGGAGGGCAAAACCAAAACGGTTTCAGTAAAAACATCGACATTCCCCAAAGAACTGGCTCTGGATCTAGCTTACGACCTTCTGGGGATTTCTGTTGAAAATCTTACAACAAAAAACCGTTACACCTATAAAGCGTTGGCAAAACAAGGCGTGCTGATTTCAGATGTTAATCGACAATCTTTTCTGGCTCATATCGGCGCAAAACCCGGAGACGTTATACGACGAATAGACGATATTCCCATTAAAAACATTAAAGACTTTGAGCAGGCCATCATAAAATACCGCCAAAAAAATTCTCTGGTAATCGTTTTACAGCGAGGAGATCAACTCTATAATATAACTGTAAAATTATAAACACAACTCTCGTTTTCTAATATGAAAAATGGGCCTCGTTTTTAGACAAAGACATTTTATTTAAAGCAAAACAAGGTGCCGAATAATGCTGTTTTTCAGATAGTAACTACCACGCCTGAAAGAGAGATTATAAATGAAACGTACTAAAATAGTTAAGCTGTTACAATCGGAAATCCCGGCAACTCATGTTCTTATAAAAGGATGGGTTCGAACCCGTCGAGATTCAAAAGGTTTTTCTTTTATCGAAGTCAACGACGGATCCTGCCTCAAGAACATTCAGATCCTTACCAATAGCTCATTAAGTAATTACCCGGACATCTTAAGGCTCTCGACAGGATCTGCAGTAATTATCAGCGGTAATTTGGTGGAATCCATGGGGTCCGGACAAAAATGGGAGATCCTGGCGGATCGGGTTGAAATTGTCAGTTTTGCCCCTGAATCCTATCCCTTGCAGAAAAAACGCCATACGGACGAGTTTTTAAGAACCATTGCCCATTTAAGACCCAGGACCAACAAATACGGCGCCGCATTTAGGATAAGATCCGAGCTTTCATATGCCATCCATAAATTTTTCAGGGACAGAGGTTTCAAATATATTCATTCCCCCATCATAACCGGTTCCGATTGTGAAGGCGCCGGCGAATTGTTCCGGGTAACAACCCTAACTCTGGAAAATCTCCCTAAAAAAGACAGCCGGGTTGACTATGCACAGGATTTTTTTGGATCCCAAGCAAACCTGACGGTCTCCGGGCAGTTGTCCGCCGAAATGTTTGCCCTGGCGTTGGGAGATGTCTATACCTTCGGCCCAACGTTTAGGGCTGAAAATTCTCATACCAGCCGGCATGTTGCCGAGTTCTGGATGGTGGAACCGGAGATGGCGTTCTGCAACCTTGAAGAAACCATGGATCTTGCCGAAGAAATGATAAAATATTTAACCCGTTTTATACTCAAAGAAAACATGGAAGATCTTGAACTTTTTGCAAATTTTGTAGATAAAAATTTGATAAAAACCCTTGACTCCGTGGCGTCGTCCAGTTTTAACCGCCTGTCGTATGCCTCAGCTGTAGAAATATTAAAAAAATCCCGGATAAAATTTGAATATGATATCGATTTTGGAAAAGATCTACAAACCGAACATGAACGTTATCTCACGGAACAACACTTTAAAAATCCTGTGATCGTCTATGATTATCCTAAAAATATAAAACCATTTTACATGCGCGTAAACGACGACGACAAGACCGTTTCTGCCATGGATGTTCTGGTACCGAAAATTGGAGAAATTATCGGGGGAAGCCAGCGCGAAGAACGATTAGACATGCTGGAAAAACGAATGGACGAAGCAAGAATGCCTAAAGACGATTACTGGTGGTACCTGGACTCCCGCCGGTTCGGAAGCGTGGAGCACAGTGGTTTCGGTCTGGGATTCGAACGACTGATTATGTTTATGACCGGAATTTCCAACATCAGGGATGTCATCCCTTTTCCAAGAACGCCGAACAATATTGAATTTTGACTCAGCGGGTTTTTGCCGTTGTCCGCTTGAATTTTAGGTTTTCATACACCTTAATTTTGCAAGATCTTCGGCATAGCCGTATAAGTGTAGCCCCTTGCTTTCAACAATCATTTCACCGTCTTTCACACCGATTTGCCCGGCCATATAGTTTTTAAGATTCTGAATACCGGCCAGATTTGCCGGAAGTCCTCCCCATAAATCCCATGATCGAAAATATATAATAAAATGAAGGGAGTCATCCTGTATTCGTGTATCAATAGATCTCAGGCAAGGGGGGTCTAAAAGCGTAAGATCAGACGGGTGAGCAACCTGTAATACCATTTGGTTATTCCTGCTCCCGTATGCTTTATATGTCTGAATAATCCACTCGATCTGGTTTAGATACAGCTTCCCGTTTTCTTCAAAAACAGCCTGGCCGTCAACCTGTCTTTTATCTATTATTTCAGTATGTCCCTGTTCCCACCATGCAAGCTTATCACCGGTAAGAGGGGCTTTTGTTAATCTTTCACCATAAGTATAAGATTCGCCGGGCTCTTTTTGCCCGGTCATCAAATACTCAATGTATGATCGTTGATACCCCTCCCCACCAAAAACATAATCATACTCCACTGGATTAGGAATTCCACATGCGGGAGGAATATCCGGTAAAATCGGTTCCGAATATGGGTGTATGACATGACCCAAAAAATAATCATATTCAAGTCTTGTCTGCCCGGCATAACTGCCTCTATCTATTTTAAACCGTCGTCCATGATCGAGAATATCATGAACGGCCTGAAACCAAAGGTCCGGTAAATCTCTTGCTTTAATCTTATGAATATACACGGTTATATTTTTTTATATAATGGTGACGATTCTTTGTTTGGATAGAAAAATCATCGATCAAAAAAATTTAATCCATATCCTATATATCCAGCATGCCTACTTCAAGGGCATTATTGTTTATAAATTCTCTTCTGGGTTCAACTTGTTCGCCCATAAGAACTGTAAAAATTTCTTCCGTTTCAACCAGATCCTCTATTTTAACCTGTAAAAGGGTTCTTTTTTCGGGATTCATTGTGGTTTCCCATAACTGGTCGGGATTCATTTCACCCAGACCTTTGTATCGTTGAATACCGAGCCCTTTTTTTCCTTCTGTTATCATTAAAGATAGAAAACTTGCTTTGTCTGGTATGCAAACCGAATCTGTTTTGTTGTCTTTGTTAAAAATAAGAAACGGCGGAGTATCATATTTTAAAATATTTTTACCCAGGACAATGAGTTTTTGAAAATCATTTGAATAAATAAGACTCCGGCCTATGGTTACCGGTGTAATGTTTTTGACAGCCAAATCCATGGAAACTTGTCTTTGGTTTCCGTTAAAGGGGGGCCTAACGGTCATTTCATAAATATTTCGTTCATCATTCCATGTCAATTCACTGACATCATATTCTTTTTGGGTTAATATTGTTTTCAATTTCAACATATTTTTTTCGTTTTGAAGAAAATCTTTATTTTCAACCTCTTCTTTTATGAGTAGTTCTATGAGATCATTGTGAAAACCACGTTTTTCCATCCGTGACATAATTAAAGAATATTCCGAAAGATCGGATATAAAAAGATATAATTTGTGTTCCGGAAGCATGGTTTCATCTTTCCCGATCTTAATATCTTTTTTATTACAAACCCGCTTTAACACATGATCATTAAATTCTTTTTCATTTTTTAGATAAATTGCACTTTTTCCTTTACCCACTTTAAATAACGGGGGTTGAGCGATGTACAGATAGCCTTTATTAATCATTTCTTTCATATATCTGTAAAAAAATGTTAACAAAAGCGTTCTGATATGAGATCCGTCAACATCGGCATCCGTCATGATAATGGTTTTGTAATATTTGATTTTATCAATATCGTATTCTTCTTCCCCCACACCGGTACCCAGGACAGTTATGATATTTTTTATTTCCTCGCTGCGGAGGACTTTATCAAAACGCGATTTTTCAACATTTATTATTTTACCCTTTAACGGTAATATCGACTGAAATTTTCTATCCCTACCCTGTTTGGCACTGCCCCCTGCAGAATCCCCTTCCACAAGAAAAAGTTCTCTTTCAGAGGGTTCTGAAATCTGGCATTCAGCAAGTTTACCCGGAAGTGTTGAATCAATCAAAGCGCCCTGTTTTCTGGCCAAATCCCGGGCGCGTTTTGCCGCATCTCTTGCTCGAGACGCATCAATGGCTTTCCCAATAATTTTTCTGGCCACTGCCGGATTTTCTTCCAGAAAAATATTTAATTTTTCGTTTATAAGAGATTCAACGAGTCCTTTGACCTCGCTATTTCCAAGTTTTGTTTTTGTTTGACCCTCGAACTGGGGGGATTTTATTCTAATACTTATAATCGCGGTCAATCCTTCTCTGATATCATCACCACTAATCTTTGCCTGAAGATTTTTCGGAAGATTTCCATTGGTCGCATATTGATTTATGGTACGCGTTAACCCCGCCTTAAAACCTATAAGATGAAATCCTCCTTCTATTGTGTTGATATTATTAGCAAATGAAAATATTTTTTCATTAAATGTGTCATTATACTGGATGGAAACTTCTATCTGAACTTCGTTTTTTGTCCCCTCTATAAAAATAGGTTTATGAAGCACCACATTTCTTCTATTTAAATATTCAACAAACGAAACAATACCCCCTTTATAAAAAAACTCATCTTTTTTGTCCGAACGTTCATCTTCTATTATTAATCTTACCCCTTTATTTAAAAATGCCAGTTCCCTTAACCTTCGAATCAATATTTCATAACTAAAATTATCTGTTTCTAAAATTTGAGTATCAGGAGTGAAATGTATTTTCGTACCCCGTTTCTTTGTTTTACCTATAATACTTAATTCTCTCGCTTTTTTACCTTTTTCAAAGCTCTGATAATAAATATTTCCGTCAGTATACACTTCTACTTCCAATATTTTAGAAAGTGCGTTTACCACTGAAACGCCCACACCGTGTAACCCTCCGGAAACTTTATAGGAATGATCGTCGAATTTTCCTCCTGCGTGGAGCTTTGTCATTACAACTTCAAGGGCGGGCATATTCTCTGTTTTTTGAATTCCTACGGGTATACCTCTTCCATTATCTTCAACACTGACACTGTTATCGGTATGAATGGTAACAATAATCTTATCACAATATCCTGCCATGGCTTCATCAATACTGTTATCTACAACTTCATATACAAGATGATGAAGGCCTTGGATATTGATATTTCCGATATACATTGCAGGCCTTTTTCTCACAGCTTCCAGGCCCTCTAAAACTTTTATATTATCTGCGTTATATTTTTGTTGTTCTTTATTCATATTATATTCTCATCGGCATATTTACACTAATATAGGTATCGTCATTTTCCCCTTCGATTAAACACGGTTTTTCTTCATCAACGATGTTAATAATGATTTTTTCAGAATCTATAACACCGAGTGTATCAATAAAATATTTTGGATTAAAGGCAACTTCAATAGAATCACCCTTAAAATCAATATCCATATCTTCTTTTGATTCACCGATATCTGGATTTGTAGTTCTTATGAAAAGTTTATTCTCACTAAAATTAAAAATAACTCCTTTATAATTTTCAGAAGACAAAATACTCATTCTTTTGAGCATCATTAAAAACATATTTTTATCTATATGAATTGCATGAGAAGCGACTTTTTTTATTATATCGGCGTACTCCGGAAAATCTCCTTCTAAAAGCCGTATGATTATTGTTTCTGTATCTTTTTTTATTATAAAATTATTGTTTTTAATACCCAGTTGAACCATCCCGACAGGACCAAGGAACTTAATAACTTCATTCATTCCTTTTTTGGGAATAATTACACCTTGTTCTTTGGGAAGTTTAACATCCTTTTCATAAACATGATCAATCTTTGAAAGCCGGTTGCCGTCGGTTGACACCATCCGTACTATATTTTTATCATCCTTATGAATGATTTCAAAATATATGCCTGTAATATGAGCCCGTTTTTCATCAGACGCACCGGTAATAATAATCATTTTTTCTATCATATTTTTAAATGCGCCCGAATCAATACTTAAAAATTCAACATCATCTATATGTGGCGTTTCAGGAAAATCTTCGGAATTCATTCCAACAATATTATATTCAACTGTTTTATTGCCTATTTTGATCCAGTGATTTTCAATTTCATTAATCTGTATTTCATCACTCGGAAATTCTTTTACGATCTCGTAGAATTTTCTTGAATTAATAACGATGGTTCCATGTGATTCAACTTCCGCAGGATATTGCCCTTCAAATCCTGTTTCAAGATCAGTAACCACCATAGTTATGCCGGAATCCGTTGTACTTATTAAAATATTTGCTGTTATCGCCAGATTGCTTTTTCTTCCGGTTAGTCCTTGAACTTTTGATAATATATCGACGATGTCTTGTTTTTTAATCTTAAATTTCATTATTAGTTCCTTTTAATATTTTATAATATGTTATTAGTAATATTAAAGGCTGTTAATAAGTATAATAACTTTTGAACCTGTTTATTTGATAGTAAAAATTTAATAAAATTATAAAAAAAAAGACTATAAAAAAAATATAAAACTAATGAGTTTTAAAGAGATCAAAAATAATTGTTAATAACTAATAAGTTATTAAAAAGATATATTTTAAAATACCCAAAATTTGATTGTTTGCTAAAAACTGATATTTTTGATAGTGTATTATATACTATATATAGTATATAACTTATTATATATATACTGTTTATAATTTTTACACAAGAGTTTTTATGGAATATGGATGCAAGTTTTTACGAATTCGTAAAAACACGAATTTATAAAGAGTTTGTTATTTAGTGTTTTATGGTTTACTTAAACAATATTTTGATATAACAGTAGGTTATACCATAAAACACCTTTATAATCGGCCACTTTTCAACCTTTTAATAAAACCATCACGGTTTAATTCATTATCTCATATGAGATTTATTGCTGATTTTCATGTTCATTCACATTTTTCAAGGTCAACGGCGAAAAATCTTGATCTTGAAAACCTATACATAGCAGCCCAGTTAAAAGGTATAACGGTTATCGGAACCGGTGATTTTACCCATCCGGGATGGTTTGCAGAAATTAAAGAAAAACTTGTTCCGGCTGAACCCGGACTTTTCAAGTTAAAGGAAAAAATCGCAAAACTATGCGATCAACGGGTTCCCCTGTCGTGTCGAGGGAACGTTAGGTTTATACTGGTTTCTGAAATAAGTAATATCTATAAAAAAAATAATAAAACCCGTAAAAATCATAATCTTGTATTTCTGCCAAACCTTGACCTTGCAGAAAAATTTAATTCAAAATTAGATAAAATCGGGAATATTAAATCTGACGGCAGGCCCATTCTCGGCCTTGACGCAAGAGACCTTCTTGAAATTCTTATAGAGACTTCCGACAAGGGGTTTCTAATACCTGCTCATATCTGGACCCCATGGTTTTCACTCCTTGGTTCAAAATCAGGATTTGATTCCATCGAAGAATGTTTTGAAGATCTTTCATCTTATATATTCGCAGTTGAAACCGGCCTTTCATCCGATCCGGCCATGAACTGGAGAGTATCCTCTTTGGACGGAAGGACGTTGATCTCGAATTCTGATGCCCACTCCCCCTTAAAACTTGGAAGGGAAGCAAATATTTTTAATACGGAGCTTTCCTATTCATCCATAAAAAAAACCATCAAAAAAGGAGACCCCGAAAGTTTTGTCGGAACTTACGAGTTTTATCCCGAAGAGGGAAAATATCATATCGATGGACACCGAAAGTGTAATGTTAGTTTTTGGCCGGAACAGACCCGAAAACATGACGGAAAATGTCCAGTCTGTGGGAAACCACTGACACTTGGTGTTTTGTACAGAGTAGAGGAACTTTCCGACCGTTTGGAGGGTGAAAAACCCAAAAATAAACCCCCTTTTTTTAATATTGTTCCACTTACGGAAATATTATCGGATGTTTTAGAAGTGGGTTCCGGGTCAAAGAAAGTGATGAGAAATTATATGACCTTGCTTGAGAAGCTTGGACCCGAACTTGAAATTCTTAATACCAAAAAAAAAGAAGAAATTAATTCGGCGGGAGTTCCTTTGCTTGGTGAAGCAATTTCAAAAATGAGGCAAAATAAAATCGTTCTTTTACCCGGATATGACGGAGAATATGGAAAAATAAAAATTTTTAATCTTCAAGAACGGAAAAGACTACTCGGACAAAAAGAGCTTTTTTTTATTAAGCCACCGGAATCTGATAAAAACAAGAAAAAAAAACACCAAAGATCACATCAGCAAAAACTATCTAAACAAATTCGCCATACGGCACGCATTGAGACGGTGTCAGAAAAAAAAGATACTAATTCTAATCCGTTGCAGAAAGAAAGCCCTGTCGAATTCGGCCTGTTTGAGCTGAACAAGGAACAGCGTCGGGCGGTTGAATACGAAACGGGCCCCATGATTATCGTAGCAGGTCCGGGTACCGGTAAAACACGAACCTTGACCCATCGGATAGCGCACCTTGTAACAGATAAAAAAGTTTTGCCGAAAAATATTCTGGCAGTAACATTTACGAACAAGGCCGCACAGGAAATGCGGAACAGACTAAAATATTTAATAAAAAACCCAAAACAACTTCCTTTTACGGGAACATTTCACAGTCTTTGTTTAAACCTGTTGAACGATCATCAAAAAAATGGCTGTGTAATCATCGATGAGGATGATCGAAAAAATATAATTTCGGACGCAATCAAACATATGGAGAAAAATGGCCATACAGTTGCCGTTAAACCGAAAAGACTTTTAGATTGGATTGCGTCAGCCAAGCAGTTGATAAAACTCCCCGAAGAATGTGCTGATGAAATTGCCGGTTCCCAAAAGCAGATTTTTCTTACTGTATTAAAATGTTATCAGAATCTGCTATCCATTCAGGGCCTTTGTGACTATGAAGACCTGATATATAACACCGTCCGTCTTTTTGAAGAAGATAAAGATATTATAAAAAAATACCGGGAACGCTATAAATATGTTTTTGTAGATGAATATCAGGATTTAAATCATGGACAGTACTCTTTACTAAAAACTCTTATGCCCCCTGGAACAAAAAAAAGAAATATTTGCGTTATTGGAGATCCGGACCAGTTAATTTATGGGTTCAGGGGGTCGGATGTTAAATATTTTAATAACTTTATTAAAGACTACCCTGATGCCGAGGTTTTCAGGCTGACACAAAATTACCGATCAACCCAGACCATTCTTGATGCATCCTATCAGGTCATCAGCGCACGAGAAAAAGACGCTCACAGATCGCGTATTTATTCTACGATCAACGGTGTAAAAACGATCAGTGTTATTGAAGCGGGTTCGGCAAAAGGCGAAGCTGTTGCGGTCGGCAAGATTATTGAAAAATTAATTGGGGGTATGGGGTTTCATTTTATGGATTTCGGTTCCGCTTGTGACCGGCACCAGATACCGAACAAAAGCTTTTCTGATTTTGCCGTGTTATACCGAACCGATGTTCAGAATAGATTTTTTTCAGATGTTTTTGTTAAGGTGGGCATACCCTTTCAAATCGTTAGCTGGACAAATGCGTTTGACACAAAAAATATAAAAGAATTAATCTCATTATTGAAAACCATTGAAGGATTGGGATGTTTTGCTGATTTTGAAAGAAGTATAAATTTATTGAACAAACCGATCAGTAGAAAAATCGTGGAAATTTTTAAAAATTGGAGTTACAAAAACCGATTTGCACTGTCAAAAGCAATAGATAGCGCGCGAAAGTTACCCATACCAGAAATGGGCCGGGCCAGGCACTTAAAATTGAATGGTTTTTTAAGTGATCTTTTGGAAATGAAAAAAAAGATCAGAGAGTTGGATGTTGAAAAAAAGCTTGTTTTTCTCGTGAAAAACACCCGGCTTGCGGAAACCATAAACGGTAATCCAAAAACAAAACAGGTGGTAAAACGATTAATTGATATTTCCAAAACATTCGATTTTAACATGTCAGGTTTTGTTGCCATGATCGCCTTGAACACCGATACGGATAGTTACGAACGCGAGGCTGAAAAAGTTTCGTTGATGACCATGCATACCGCCAAAGGCCTTGAGTTTCCGATAGTTTTTCTTGTGGGGTGTGAAAATGGGTATCTCCCGTTTCAAGGATTGAACTTGGAGACGACGGATGTGGACGAAGAAAGACGGCTTTTTTATGTTTCCATGACCCGTGCCCAGGAGCGACTATACTTAACCTTTGCCAAAAAAAGGAAAATTTATGGAAAAACCAAAGATCGGATTATGTCGCCATTTATCGGGGAAATCGAAAACCGTCTAAAAATGAAAGAGAAATCTATTCCGGGCAAGAAAAGAAAGAACGGTCCAACACAACTCAAACTTTTTTAAGTCAAAGCCAAACGTTTGAGATAATTTAGGTTTAAGTTTTATCATCAAGAGCATGTTTTTCTATAATCGACAAACCGATTAAAAAATGCCCCTTAAATGATCCCTGTTCTTTTTTTGTGATATGTTTGATTTTTGTTTTTAAGAATTCGGCAGAACGCGACGCTTCCGGCGGATAATATTTCATTTTTAATATTTCGTTTACTGTTAAATGTTCCAGTACCGCAGAATCTTCATTTACCAGAATGCCCAAGCCGCTTGATGAAAGATCCCTTAATTTAAAATGATAAAGACTACCGGTCTCTTTTAACTTAAACTCTACGCTGTAAAACCTATCCAGTACCTTTCTTAATTGAGATCTTTTTTCTTCACGGTTGCCTGTGGAGGTATTTTCTTGCATAAACGCTCTTTGAGACCTTTGCAAAACGAAAAATCGTATGCTGTAACCATAAACGGATCATAATAAAAAGTTTCCGTTATGTGTACACGTTATACAAAATTAGACGAGGGTTCAAGTTTTTTTTGAAGAAAAGACAAAGAATTAAAAAAACAAATCAATTCTTGCTTTAAAATGATAAAGGACTATGTTTTTGTTTTTTCATAAAGATAAAAATTTACGATTATTCATTAAAACACAAAAAAGTGAAGAGGTGAGCTATAAATTATGAAGGATAATATCTTTAATGGGCAAATAAGCGGCAGAAAAAAGATCCATACGAAAGACAAGATCCGGTTTGATTGCCATCCGGAGGTTGCGTGTTTTACCCGATGCTGCAAGGATGCTGATATGTATCTTTATCCCTATGATATTATCCGCATGAAGAACGGACTCGGTATGTCTTCGGATCGATTTCTTGAAAAATATAGTATTCAAGCATTTAGAGACAACCCATATTTTCCAAGTCTTATGCTCAAGATGTCGGACGATGAAGAAAAATCATGCCCCTTCCTGTCTCCTGAAGGATGTACCATATACAAAGACCGGCCCTTTTCCTGCCGGTCTTATCCGCTGGAACGCGCCGTGGCAAGAAGCGGTGATGAAAATGGACGTAAGGTTTTATACTTCATTATGCGTCACAGCTACTGTCTCGGGCATAAAGAATCTCGCGAATGGACGGTAAATGAGTGGATTGAAGATCAGGAGGTGGAATTATATAATGAAATGAACGACTTGTGGGTTGATGTCGATTCCATATTCAGAGCAAATCCATGGGGCGATCAAGGGATTGACAGCCCCGCCTTAAAAATGGCGTTTATGGCCTGTTTTAATATAGATATGTTTAAGAAATTCATCTTCGAGAGCAGTTTTTTATCGCGCTTTGATTTGCCCGGGGAAAGAATTGAAAAGTTCAAGCGGTCAGATGTCGAACTGATGAAGTTTGGTTTTGACTGGACAAAGTTTTTTCTTACCGGATCCGGACCGCTCGTTTTGGCTGGACCCGAAACTTAATTTGTGCCCAATAAAGATTCATGGATGGCCACCAAATTAAGCGATCCGCTTTCGAGTCAGCCAATAAGAATGCCGACAACCGCTCCGGTCATACAAGTGGCCAGGGTACCGGCGACGATGGAACGGAACCCCAACGAAACGATTTCCTCACGTCTTTCAGGCGCCATTGTCCCCATTCCGCCGATCATAATCCCCAGACTTCCGGGATTGGCAAAACCGCACATGGCATATGTCATAATCACCAGGCTTTTTTGGCTCAAAGCGCCTTGTGCCAGACGGCTCATATCAAGGTAGGCCAAAAATTCGTTGAGGATGGTTTTGGTTCCCATAAGTGCGCCGGCCACGGGGGCCTCTTCCCAAGGGACACCCATAAGCCAGACAACCGGTGCCATCATCAGCCCAAGAAGTCTTTGCAGCGTAACCGGTTGATCGCCAAATTCCGGCAAAAGAGACAGGATGATATTAACCAGGTGGACCAGAGCCACCAGCACAATGAGCATGGCGATGATATTGATCAGGAGCTGGATACCCTGCAGGGTTCCTTTGGTGATCGCGTCCATGGCACTCAAAGACACTTCCGGAGATGTCAACTCTCCGGAGGTTTGCCGGCCGGTTTCAGGCACCATGATCTTGGAAATCATGACAGCCGCCGGTACACTGATAATAGACGCTGTCAGAATATGCCCCATAATACCTGGAATAATGTTTCCCAGAATGCTGGCGTAGAGGACCATGACCGTGCCTGCTATAGTGGCCATTCCCGAGGTCATGAGTGTGAAAATCTCACTTCGGCTCATCTCATTCAGATACGGGCGGATGAAAAGCGGGGATTCGACCATACCAATAAATATATTGGCCGAGACACCCAATCCCTCGGCACCGCCCAATCCCATGGTTTTTTGCAATGCCCAGGAAAAGGCCTTTACCACCACGGGTAGGATTCTCCAGTAAAACAGAAGCGCCGACAGGGCGCTAATGAGAAGAATGAGAGGAAGCGCCCTGAAGGCCAAAATAAAACTGGCTGACGGATATTTTTCAGCAAATGGAAGTGTTCCGCCGCCAAGGTAACCGAACACCATGGAGGTTCCTGCGGTTGTGGATTCTTCAAGGTATAGAACCAGCCGGCTCAAAGAGATAAAAAAATTTCTGAACACCGGCAGTTTTAGCAGGATTAATCCCACAGCAAACTGGATTAAGATTCCGGTGATGATAATTTTAAAACTCACCTTTGTGCGGTTTTCACTGATCAGCCAGGCAATTCCCGCGAATACGACCAGACCCGCCATGCTTTGGGCGATCATGGCACTTCCCTTCTGGTGGACACTAACCAAGTTGCTTGATTACAACAGGGGTATGATTCGCTCTATGTGCTCCTTGATTATCGCAAATATCTTTTGGTATTTTTTGTAAGAACCGCCCATGGGATCTTCGATGGCGCTTTTTCTGGTTTCCTTGTCGGGCCAGGCGCCCAAAAGAGCGACCCGGTCTCGACGCCATGGAAAGAAGACCTGAACGAATTTTTTCTGGACCGGTTCCATGCATAGAATCAGGTCCGCCCTGAGCAACTCTTCCCCGACAAGACATCGGGCTCTGTGGGATGAAATGTCAAAACCGTTTTTTCTACAGACAGCCTGGGCATGTTCGGTGGCCGGAGAATCAGTTACTCCGTGAATGCCCATGGATGAAACAAATAAAGCACCACGTTCCATTCCATGCCATTTATATCGCAAAAATCCTTCCGCCATGGGGCTGCGGCAGATATTACCCGTACAGACAAAGATAATATTTAACATATTACACACATTAAAGTGGTTATAGAGATAAGTCGTCTCGGCAAAAAACTGTTTCCAGGATATGGACCGTGGTCCGGTATATAGCAGGGTCCTTGCTTGCTCTGGGCCCCGCAACATTTAGAACTTCAATTTCATGTTCTGCCAACCAAAATCTGATCTGTTTTGCGGCTTGAAAAGACTCGGTCTTGTTTAAATCTATATGAAGCCACGGGCGCCCATGACCCAGCACCATGTCTCGAGTATATTCTGATCCTCCGGTAAGTTTACCATGGGATATTACCAGCGTTCCGTCGGAATCTATCACGTTCTGTTCCGTTCGTTTGTTATGGTTGGCCGTTTCCATCTCTTTTAGATGGTATTTGTCATCCAGCATTCCGTTTTCCGTTAATCGTCCTTTGGGTATCCATCCCCCATGTGAAATCCCCAGCTTTATAGCAACATCAAGGGCGGCTTGGTCAACGCCGGTCTGACCGCCGGAAATTATTTTTTTTACCATGATCGTGTCTCTCCTGCGAAAAATTTACAGAGGGATTTCAATATAGGCTAACCGTTGGCGGGTGTCAATGGGAAGGGCTGGAAGGTTTTTATTCCATCGGCTTGTCTTGTCCAATAACCTGGAGGGCTTAAAGATTATGCGTTGACTAAATATCTATGTCTTAATATGGTGAATGCATACCGGTACAATTTGTTTCTCATCAAAAGGTTAGCCGTTGTAATCAAAATTTTTTTGCCAAAAACAGCAAAATTTCAGAACAAGGGATTCACATGCTGCGTTCAAAACTTCCTGGTGTTGGTGTTACCATTTTTACGGTAATGTCCAAGCTGTCCAATGATCATAAGGCCATAAATCTTTCACAGGGATTTCCGGATTTTGATGTTCACCCGGATCTTTTGGATCTGGTGAACACCTATATGCGTTCCGGACACAATCAGTATGCGCCGATGCAGGGCGTTCCGATTCTTCGTGAAAGGATTGCTGAAAAAGCAATGAAATTATATAACGCAAGCTACGATCCCGAATCTGAAATTACCGTGACATCCGGTGCCACCGAGGCGTTATTCGCGGCAATTACTGCCGTTGTCCATAAGGGTGATGAAGTCATCGTTCTCGAGCCGGCATTTGATTCCTATGTGCCGGCCATTACGTTAAACGGGGGGGTTCCGGTATATGTCAAATTTAAGTTTCCAGAGTATCGTATAGACTGGGATGACGTCAAAGACGCTGTGACGTCAAAGACACGGCTTATTATATTAAATTCGCCCCATAACCCCACCGGAGCCGTATGGTCGCATGAAGACATAACCGCTTTGAAACAAATTGTTATGGATACGCAAGTGTTGATCTTGAGTGATGAAGTTTACGAGCATATTATTTTTGACGGCCGCAGGCATGAAAGCATATCCCGCCATCCCGAGCTGGTTTCACGAAGCTTTGTCATCAGTTCCTTTGGAAAAACCTATCACACAACCGGATGGAAGATCGGATACTGTCTGGCACCGGCGGTGTTATCCAGAGAGTTTCAAAAGGTGCATCAGTTTCTGACATTTGCGTCCAATACGCCGATTCAATTTGCCTACGCCGAATTCATGCGGAACCGGGATGTTTATCTGAACCTTTCAAATTTCTATCAACGAAAGAGGGATAGATTTTTAACACTCATTGAAAAATCTCGCTTCAAACCCATACCCTGTCACGGCACTTATTTTCAGATGCTTGATTATTCTGAAATTTCCGATGAATCCGACGTGGAATTTTCAAAACGGCTTATCCTAGAGCATGGTGTGGCTTCAATTCCACCTTCGGCGTTTTATCATGGAAAAGACGATCATCATGTGTTGCGATTCTGCTTTGCGAAAAAGGATGAAACCCTGGACAATGCCGCGGAGAAATTATGCCGGATTTAAAAACCACGATTATACAGACCGAACTGGTATGGGAAGATATTGAGTCCAACCTTGCTGCATTTGATGATAAGATTAACGCCATCGAGGAGGATACACATCTTATCGTATTGCCGGAAATGTTTACGACCGGTTTCAGCATGAATCCCGCCGGTCTTGCTCAAAACATGAACGGGTCTTCCGTAACATGGCTGAGAGAGAAATCACGGCAAAAGAAGGCTGACATCATCGGGAGTATCATCGTCACTGAAAATGGCAAGTTTTTCAACCGGTTGATATGGGCGAAACCCCAAGGCCAGATCTATACTTACGATAAACGGCATCTCTTTCGTATGGCCGGTGAAGAAAAAGTATACAGTGCCGGCCGTCAAAATATTACGGTTGAACTGCGAGGCTGGAAGATCAGACCGTTTATCTGTTATGATTTGCGGTTTCCGGTCTGGACGCGAAATATGGAAAACCGGTATGATGCGGCTATATTTATCGCCAACTGGCCTGAAAGACGCTCAGCTCACTGGAAGTTACTGCTTCAGGCTAGAGCCGTTGAAAACCAGTGTTATGTTATAGGGGTTAATCGCGTGGGAATCGACGGAAACGGTCACCATTATAGTGGTGATTCTTCAATCATCGACCCCCTTGGTAACATTATATTCCACAAGAAGAATGCGACAATCACCCATACGGTGAATTTGTCCTATGAGACCCTGCAAAACGCCAGGGAATCCTTTCCCGTCTGGATGGATGCGGATAATGATTTGATTGGTTTTAAATAAATTTAATTCGTTGTAACAGCAGCTATCAACAATATTTTTTAAATATTCCTTGGCATACCTGTTGATTTTGATACAAAAAAGCCCCTTGAAGGAATCCAAGAAGCTTTGACGTGATCAACCAAAACGGTTGGCTTTTGGGTTGGTGCCGGAGGTCGGAATCGAACCGACACGGGGTTGCCCCCGCGGGATTTTGAGTCCCGTGCGTCTACCAGTTTCACCACTCCGGCATTTGTCTTGCGATGTAGAAGTTTCGATGACTTACAATATTTTTGTCGACTCCTTTGACCAGTAAAATACGGCAAGTCGTATGCTCTATAAATTATTTTGTGTTTGAAAACAAGATAATTTCAAAACATCAGGAAAAAAACTATTTCGCGAAAATTATTTATTATTATACAAGCAGGTTAAGTGGAATTTTAGTAACATCTCAATAAGTGCTGGTGCATTAAATGGTGATATTGAGCGACGGGGGGGTATAAGGGGTCTTTATTCCTGCATGTTGATGTTATGAACTCATGATGATTTCAAGTTCGTAGAAAGGCATCGTGTTTATCTAACAATATTGGAATGCAACCGGTTTTCTTCTATCCCAAATCTTGCCTCTCCTGTCTGCGCCGCTTCGCCTTTCCAGCCCTGTATGCCCGGTACTGTCGGCCTGCCTGCGGTCGATAAATTCAAAGGTTATGCCCACCGGAACCCTGCTTTTGCGTCTTTCTATACCATTTCTGCGATCTTCTCTAAGATAGGGATAAATATTGTTTCTTGATACTGTAGTTTGTCTTGGAAAATAAACGGGTTTTTTCTTAATCAAAGCCTTCTGCACGTCACGCCGAACAGGTATGACTCTATCCTTAATCCGTTCGTCAAGCATTTCTTTGATCTCTTTTTGCGATCTTTTTTTTCCCTTTGTACGTTTTACAATGAGATTGATCCATGCACACAAGAGAAGAGCCAAAAAAAATATCAATATGACGTCTTTCATTTTCCCCGTTGCTCCCTTTGATCGGCTTTTTGGTATAAAATCTTGCCCGTTCTTAATTCAGAGTGCACACAAAAACCAACTTGCTTATAGGAACATTCTTTGGCAAAACAATTATGAATCATATCATAAACTTGTGATTTTCATGTGTCAAGCAATTTATATATAATTTATATATAATTTTATAGAATTACAACATATTGCGGTTTATTAAACAAAATACCATTTAAATATTTGAGAATAAAATTAAAAAGCTCCCAGCTGGCAGTATTTTATCTTGACACCCATGGCCTCGCAGGCACCGCTGACTTTCATTTTGTGCATTTTAAATCGCAAGGCGATATCCCATGCGCTCTTGCATGGGAGTCGTCCCTGGACCAGCGCGTCAGAAATGGCATTTTTTAAATCTTCGGTTACCGTATGTTGAGGCTTCACAATCCTTTTTTTTGGCTGATACCCAAACAATCCCAGTTGGCATTTTACCAGCCTATAATTAATCAGGTCAACGGTCATACCCACCGCATCTGCTGACACTTGCAGCTCTTTTGCTATTTCAAAAGCAACCGCACAAGGAATTTCATTTTTATTAGTCCTTTTTAAAATCTCATTTTTAATTAAACGGTCCGGTTTTGCATCCGGCCCGTGTTTTTCCACAAATCTTTTTCCATTTTGCAGAGCCATTACCTTTCTCCTTTTATAATTTATATCTCGGGAATTTTACAAAAGAATTGAGTTGCCTATAAATATTTTGGCTTCCTTTTCAAGATGAATTTTACCAACAACCCATTTTTCCATTTTCCAAAGCTCCAGACCCGGACCGTAATTCCGGTATTCCATCATTTCAATTAGGGCGAGGCCCCTAAGTTTTTATACTACCATATTTTTTATAAGCAAAATACAAAATCTGTATTTTTCTTGAACTTAAAAGATCTGTCTGCTAATTATATGTTTTGATATATTTTGCTAAAATTTTATAAAAGCATGTTTAATAAACACATAAAACGTATTTTGCGAGCAAATCATACGGGTTATGATACTATTACATATTAATAACAAACGGTTATGCCTTTTTTAATAAAACGAAAAAATACATGCCCAATTAAGGTCGGAAATGTTCCGGTGGGCGGCAATGCGCCGGTTGCGGTCCAGTCCATGACAAATACATTTACTCAAGATGTTCCGGCCACTGTTTCACAAATTCAGCGCCTGGAAAGGGCCGGATGTGAAATTGTAAGGGTGGCGGTACCTGACCCGGAGGCGGCTGAAGCAATTTCTTCAATAAAGGAACAAGTATCTATCCCGATAATAGCTGACATACATTTTGATTATCGTTTGGCCATCGCTGCGGTAAAGGCAGGTGCTGACGGGCTGAGACTCAATCCCGGCAATATCGGTAGTAATAAAAAAATAAAAGCGGTTGTTGACTGCGCAAAGACTTTTAATATCCCCATTAGAATCGGGGTGAATTCCGGCTCCCTTGAAAAAGACATCCTGAAGAAACATAACGGGGCAAGCGCAGAAGCCATGGTTGAAAGTGCCCTGCGGCATATTGATTTAATAAAGTCATTGGATTTTCACAATATAAAAATTTCGATTAAGGCCTCTGATGTACATCGAACCGTAGAGGCTTACCGGCTTCTTTCCTCAAAAACTGATTTGCCGCTTCATGTGGGGGTAACAGAGGCGGGAGGGCTTTATTCAGGAATCGTCAAGTCGTCCCTGGGCATCGGAATGCTTCTTGCGGAGGGTATCGGAGATACGATCCGTGTTTCTTTAACACGGGATCCGGTTGAAGAGGTTCGGGTTGGATATGAAATTCTGAAAGCACTGGATATCCGGCGGCATGGGCCGGACATTATATCATGCCCGACTTGCGGGCGCTGTAAAATCGATCTTTTTAATATTGTGGAACGTATTGAAAAAGCTTTATTGTTAAACCCCTTGCCCATTAAACTTGCCATCATGGGCTGCGTTGTTAACGGGCCGGGAGAAGCCAAGGAGGCGGACCTCGGTATTGCCGGCGGTGACGGCACCGGGATTCTTTTTAAGAAAGGAAAGGTCATAAAAAAATTTCCTGAAGAGAAACTCGTCGAGGTTTTACTGGCTGAGGTTGAAAAATTTGATAATTATAGGAATTCAGAATGAAAAAACAAAACAAAACTGCGATAACCCCTACTCGATCTCAAGATTATTCCGAATGGTACCAGCAGGTGGTCAAGGCGTCCCAAATGGCAGATCAATCACCCGTAAGAGGATGCATGGTGATAAAACCCTGGGGGTATGCGCTCTGGGAAAATATAATGCGCGTACTCGATGATATGTTCAAAGAGACAGGGGTTAAAAATGCGTATTTCCCTCTTTTTATACCACTTTCTTTTCTTGAGAAAGAGGCCGAACATGTGGAAGGCTTCGCAAAAGAATGCGCGGTTGTTACCCACCACCGACTTGAAAAAGGGGTTAACGGCGGTCTGGAACCCGCAGGAAGGCTCAATGAACCTCTGGTTGTACGACCGACTTCTGAAACCATCATTGGAGATTCATTTTCCAAGTGGGTGTCAAGTTATCGCGATCTTCCCCTCCTTATAAACCAGTGGGCAAATGTTGTCCGATGGGAGATGCGAACCCGTGTATTTTTAAGGACCAGTGAATTTTTGTGGCAAGAAGGACACACGGTCCATGCCACCGCAGAAGAAGCCGTTGAACGGACTCAAATGATGCTCGATATTTATACCAGGTTTGCCGAAGAATACCTGGCCATCCCGGTAATCAAGGGGAGAAAGACGGCCTCGGAAAGATTTCCCGGAGCCGTAGATACCTTGTGCATTGAAGCAATGATGCAGGACAGAAAAGGACTCCAGGCCGGCACCTCACACTTTTTGGGGCAGAATTTTGCCAAAGCTTCTGAAATAACGTTCCAGTCTTCCATAGAAAAAGAGGAATATGCCTGGACCACTTCATGGGGAGCATCCACTCGCCTGATCGGCGGAGTTATAATGACCCATGGTGATGATGATGGTATTATTCTTCCGCCCAGGGTTGCATCTTCACATGTGGTTCTGATGCCCATAATCCGAACCCCTGAGGACAGGACGACCGTTATGACCTATGTGGAAAGCCTGGCAAAAGAACTGAGAGATAAATTTTATTACCACCGCCGTCTTGAAGTGGAAATTGACGATCGCGAGATCGGGGGCGCCAGAGGATGGGAATGGATTAAAAAAGGAATACCGTTACGGGTTGAAATCGGTCCCAGAGACATTGCCGACAATTCTGTATATGTTGGAAGGAGAGATAAGGGGCACAGAGAAAGAACATCGATTAAAAGGGATCGTTTTGTTGGAGAAATAACACATATCCTGGACGAAATACAGCAGACTCTTTTTGATCGTGCCCTTTTGTTTAGAAAAACACATTCCATAACCCTGGACGATAAAAAAGAATTTTACAAATTGTTCACCCCGGAAAACCCCGAACAGCCTGAAATTCATGGGGGCTTCGCATTGTCACATTGGTGCGGGGAAGATCATTGCGAATCGAAAATAAAAGAAGATCTCAGTGTGACCATTAGATGCATCCCCCTGTCCGGCCCATTGGAAAAAGGCAAGTGTATTTATTGCGGCGGACCGAGCAGTGGACGGGTAGTATTTGCAAAGGCATATTAATCTTGACGGTTTCGTAAAAAGTCCAACTTCTGCGTTGTGCTGCATTTCGTAATCATTCAACGTACGAAAAGCACTTCTTATGATTACAAAATTTGCACGCCTTGAATTTGAACTTTTTACGAAACCGTCTAAATCGGACTTTTTACGAAACCATTAAACTTCGATGATTCGTATCAATGACATAATTGATAAAATTACAGCATATTATCCGGATGTGGATCTGGATATCATAGACCGTGCCTATATTTTCTCGGCAAGGGTTCATGATGGTCAGATGCGTTTGTCCGGAGAACCCTATCTTTCTCACCCCTTGGAAGTCGCCGGCATTCTGGCCGACATGAAGCTCGATGTGATCAGCGTTGCGTCCGGCCTGTTGCACGATGTGATCGAAGATACCCATGCCACCCCGGAAGAAATAAATGCAATGTTCGGCGAGGAAATTACCCATATCGTCTCGGGGGTAACCAAGTTGAGCGCTCTCCCCTTTAGCAGCAGCTCTCAGGCACGCCAGGCCGAAAGTATCAGAAAGATGATTCTTGCCATGGCCGACGATATCCGGGTCATACTGATCAAGCTTGCTGACCGGCTTCACAATATGAGGACGCTTAAGTTTCATTCGGAGAAAAAAAGGGTAAAAATAGCGCAGGAAACCCTAGACATCTATGCTCCTATTGCATCCCGTCTCGGTATTTACTGGATAAAAGAGGAGTTGGAAGACACCTCGTTCATGTATCTTCAGCCTGAAGAATATTCTAAAATAGAAAATTATGTCAATAGAGACAAGGAAGAGGGTGAACAATATATCGAAACCGTTAAAAGCGTTATCAAGAAAAAAATAGATGAGCACAATTTAAACTGCGAAGTACTTGGAAGATATAAGTATTTTTACAGCACCTATAAAAAAATGATCTCTCAGAATCTTGAATTTGAAGAAGTATACGATATTATTGCGTTCAGGATAATCCTCGATACAATACCTCAGTGCTATGAAGCGCTTGGTTTGATACATTCGCTCTGGAATCCGGTTGCCAAAAAGTTCAAAGATTATATCGGTGTTCCAAAACCCAATATGTACCAATCCTTACACACAACAGTTATTGGGCCTTTTGGTGAACGCATAGAGATACAAATACGGACCCGGGATATGGATAGGGTCGCCAAATCCGGCATCGCAGCCCACTGGAGCTACAAAGAAGGTCGCCGTTTCGATGAAAAGATGACCAAAACATTTTCCTGGATTCAAAACCTTGTGGAACACCAGGAAGATTTCAGAGATCCGGATGAATTTCTGGAAAATGTCCGAATCGATCTTTTTCCTGATGAAGTTTACGTTTATACTCCCCGAGGAGAAATAAAATCCTTACCCAGAGGCGCGACGCCTGTCGATTTTGCGTTTCTAATCCATACAGAAGTCGGAAATCAATGCGCCGGAGCCAAAGTGAACGGCCGTATTGTCCCTCTTCAATATGAATTAAAAACAGGAGACACGGTTGAAATATTTACATCAAAAAAGGGCCATCCGAGTAAGGACTGGTTGAATTTTGTCAAGACGGTCAAGGCCCGTTCCCGAATAAGACAGTGGATTAAAATTCAGGAAAAAGGACGGAGCATTTCTCTTGGCCGGGAGATGTGCGAAAAGGCTTTTCGCAAACACCGGCTTAATTTTAATACGCTTTTGAAATCCGAAGACATGGATAAGGTTGTTGAGCATTTTGGCTTTAAGCAGATGGATGATCTGATTGCCAGTGTGGGGTATGGTAAAATTACCCCGTTACAGATCGTACGAAAAATTGCCCCCAAACCCGATGAGGAAAAAGAGCGCGAATCTTTCTTTAACAAAATCATAGGCCGTGTACGGAAGAAAAAGCCGAGCGAAGGTGTGGTTGTAAAGGGGGTTGATGACATCCTGATAAGGTTTGGCAAGTGCTGCCAGCCGGTTCCCGGAGATCCCATAACAGGCTATATCACAAGGGGGTACGGGGTTACCGTTCACAGGACCAGCTGTGTCAATGCGTTGAAAATGAGCCCCGAACGGCAAATAGACGTGGAGTGGAATGTCGATGCTAACGATACATATCCTGTAAAGATTCGAATTCGATCTTACGACAGAGTTGGATTGCTGGCGGATATTACTTCCAATATCAGCAAAAATGGCGCCAATATACTCAGCGCACATACGGAAACCCGGGAGAACAAGATCGTTGACATCTATTTTACCATAGCTAAAGAGAGTAGACGCGTAATCCCTTAATTGTAAATTTTGTAAGTCCTTAGGGTTAGGGCGCTTTAACGATATGGCCTGATTTTATACAGTTTGTGCAGACCTTCATCCTTTTAACCCTGCCGTTATACATTGTCCGTACGCTCTGAAGATTTGGATTGAATCGACGTTTTGTCACATTGTGGGCGTGGCTAACATTATTTCCAACAAGCGGTTTTTTCCCGCATATTTCACATACTTTGGCCATTATTATTTCTCCTTATATTTATAAAAACCTGATTCAATACATCTTAACAAACAAGATGTAAAGGATTTTTCTTAACCACCGCATTTCTTTTCTACAGAGACCCCTTTTCCTGGTCCTGTTCTTTTAATAACGCCTCACAGGTGGCAATATGCTGCAAAGCCTTTTGGTGGACTCCCACATCAGGGTATTGGGTAAGGATTGACTCGAACCGATGTAAAGCAGCTTTGTAATGTTTGCTCTTTAAATAAAAAAGTCCAACATAAAGTTCATGCCCGGTGAGGCTTTTCAGACATTTTTTGATATTTTCTTCGGCTTTAATCGCATATGGATCTTTTGGAAACTGTTTTTTAAGACGATGGAACGTATCAAGGGCTTTTTTAGCCGTGGACTGATCCCTGTCGATGGTATCTATCTGCTGAAAATAACAAAGTCCCATTTTATAAATAACATAGGGTATGGCTTCGTTGCGTGGATGAAGGCTTTCAAACTCTTCATATGCTGAGACCGCTTCTTCATACTCTTCAATATTATAATTGGCATCGGCTATTTTTAATTCCGCAAAAGGCACATATTTGCTGAAAGGATACCAGTCTTTGAGTTTCTCAAAGGATGCTATGGATTTTTCATATTTTCCACGGTTGAATAGATCCATTCCATCACTTGCGAGTTCCTGTGCGGTTTTTTCCTCTTTGGTTTCGAACCATGCACACCCCGAAACCAAAAACAATGAAATGAGGCTTAACGCTATGATGTTTTTCATTTTTTTATGTTTTCGATATAATTTTCTGCAGAAATAGCTGCGATAGCGCCGTCGCCAACCGCAGTTACAACCTGGCGCAACGGGGTATTTCTGACGTCGCCCGCGGCAAATACACCGGGCACGGATGTCTCCATATTTAAATCTGCAATAATAAATCCGTATTCATCCAGTTTTACACTATCCCCCAGGAATTGAGCATTGGGAATTGTGCCGACCCATATAAAGCACCCATCCACAGAAAATTGTGTTTTATCACCTGTTTTGACATTTTTCACGGTAATATTTTCAACATGAGTTAACCCGCTAATATCGGTCAACACAGAATCCCATATCATTTCTATTTTTTCATTGGCCAATGCACGTTTTTGAAGAATTGCCGCCGCGCGCAATTTATCTCTCCGATGAATAAGGTATACTTTTTTCGCAAATTTGGTTAAAAACAAACTTTCCTGTACAGCGGTATCGCCACCGCCCACCGCCGCCACAATACCTTCTTTGAAAAACGGACCGTCACAAGTGGCGCATGAAGAAATACCTTTGCCGTAAAAAGTTTCTTCTCCGGGAACCCCCAGCTTTTTCGGTGAAGCACCGGTTGCGATAATTATTGCATGAGTTGTGAGCGTTCTGTCGTTTAAGGTAATTTTCTTAACCGGTTCAGAGAAATCTACGGAAATAACCTCATTGCTTTCGATGGACAGGTCAAATCGTTTGACCTGCTCGGTCATCCTCTGAACCAGGTCGGGTCCGCTGAGTCCTTCCGGAAATCCTGGATAATTCTCGATCCAGTCGGTAATAATGATCTGCCCGCCGGGCACAATCTTTTCGATCAGGATTACATTTAATCCGCCCCGTGCCGCATAAAGACCGGCGGTGAGTCCCGCAGGACCACCGCCGATAATGACAAGCTCATAATCGACGCTTTTCATTGCATATTTTCCTGTTACGCCTTGGTTATAATTTCTTCGAGTTTTGATTTGGGAACGATACCGACAATCTTGTCGAGAACTTTTCCTTGCTTAAAGAAAATAAGGGTAGGAATAGATTTTATCCCGTATTTGCTCGGGGTAGTCGGGTTTTCATCAACATTACATCGTGTGAATTTGAATTTGTCGCCATAAGTTGCGGCAAGCTCTTCAACAAGTGGCTCTATGGCCCTGCACGGACCGCACCAGGGTGCCCAGAAATCAACCAATACGGGTTTTTCAGACTCCAACACCTCGGCATCAAAGTTGTTGTCATCGATTTCCATAATATCATGTGCCATAACAGAAATTCCTTTCTTTGAATTTGAATTTTTTACGAAACCGTCTAAATTAAAACCAACAATAAAAGAAAATATAGTCCTATGAATAGCTATTGTCAACCTTTTCAGAAGGACTCTTGGTATCCTTTAAAGGAAGCCGTTCCAGAGAAATAAATTCCCTTTTACGTCTGCTTTTTAAATACAATTTGAAGTGTTGTTCTGTCATAGCGCATAAATTTAATAGGAATTGAAGATTCAATCTGTTATTTATGTATTAGAAATACGGTATCAGTTTGGATGAATTTGTAACAGGTCGAGTTCATAAGGCGTTAGGAATTTATCGACAGTATTTAGTAAGTTATCGAGACGTTAAGGAGTTATTAAGTATGGAAGTTATGGGCGACAATTATGCTAAAATTGTTCAGGGTAATCTTAAAAGACTTTATGAAAGTTTTCCGGAAGATCTGGAACGGACGCTACCCGCTGAACGGAATAAAGATTCCTTTTTATTTCATGCTTTTGGTGAGAAGTGTGAGCTTCGACCCGGTGGAATCTTTCTGAGTCACATTCAGCAGACCGGGGTGATCGGGATCCTGATTTCCCTGTATGCACTTCATACCAGGCCTGAGCCAACCATACTGGCGCCGTTAAAGGCCTTTAAGGATTTTCCGAACAGTATGCCTTACGCCGGAGCTTTCGTTACCCATACCCAGCAGATTCTGGTGCCGCACGTTGAGAGAATCGAAAAAACAAAAGACCAAATTATGGCAAATCTTAGCGGACGTAAGGCACCGGCAGGTGTGGAAGGCGATTTTTCATTTATTGTCTACCCATTGCCCAAAATAGCCCTTGGCTATATTTTCTATGAAGCCGATGATGAATTTTCGGCGTCGGTCACCTGCCTTTATTCTAATAATGCGCTATCCTTTTTGCCCATAGACGCGCTGGCGGATGTCGGGGAATATACTTCAAGGAAGATACTTGACCTCATCCATTGACGGTCTCGTAAAAAGTCCAACTTCTGCGTTGTGCTGCATTTCGCAATCATTCAACGTACGACAAGAACGCCTCATGATTACAAAATTTGCACGCCTTGAATTTGAACTTTTTACGAAACCGTCTAAATCGGGCTTTTTACGAGTTCATCATCCATTGATTATCAAACAAGATTACCCATTTCATCCCAAGGAGGTTTTGGGTAAAAATAAATTCAAGAGATAACCGTCAGTTTATCTTGGGCAAGGGAAACATCCGGGATAATCTTGAGGGATTTGATTTGAAATTTTTTTTTCAGACTTTCCACGTTCTTATTTTTTAACCCCCTCATTTTCGAAATGCTCCGGGGATGAACGTTTATGATAATTTTGTCACATGAGCCTGTCTTGGCTTCCAAGAGGGATGCCGCCATATCCATAAAAATCTCGGAATGAACCATATGTCCGAACGCCGGATGAAAAGGTCCTGCTAAAATCGTTGTGTTTTTTGCAAGATCCTCCGTGGCCTGAAGCCCCATACGAATGACCGGTATGTTTTTGCTTTTGAAAAAAAGGTAAAGATTTTTTACCAGAGAAACGCATCGTGAAACAGACCAGGGCGTATAGTCTCCGTTTCGATACCATACGGCAAGACGGCTATGTGCAAGAACAACCGTAGGATAAATCCTGACAAAATCAGGAGAAAGTGACGCAATTCTTTGTGCGGTAAACAGGGATTTGGTTTCATCATCACCCGGCAGCCCGACCATCATCTGCATGCCCACGTCATAATTTTGTTCCTTTAGCAGGGCCGCGGCTTTTTCCGTATCCAAAGCGGTGTGTCCCCGGTTTGCCATGGCCAGCACCTGATTGTCCATGGACTGAACACCGATTTCAATGGTTGAAACAGGATAATCCTTAATGATATCAAGCTGTTTATTGCTTATCGTGTCCGGCCGAGTAGAAAAGCGAATACTGTCGACTTTTTTATTTTTTACAAATTTTGTAGTTTCATCAAGTAGAACTCTGATGTAATCTTTTTTCAGGCCAAGAAAATTTCCCCCGTAGAAAGACACCTGAACACACCGTCTCTGTGTTTTTTTATATTCAAGAAACTCAGTTATCAGCAAGCACAGCGTTTCCGGGGAAATCGTGTCCGGCGTTACACCGGTGATGGAGGTTTGGTTGCAGAAAGCGCACTGATGGGGACACCCGAGATGGGGTAAAAAAATCGGAATGATAAAGGGCGTGTCTTTCTTTAGGCTCACTTAACTGGGAGTTCCGGACTTTAAAATATCAAGGCCTTTTCTGGCGGCATCCTGTTCGGCAGCTTTCTTGCTTTTTCCGATTCCTTCTGTCTGGACCTCACCAACCGTCAACTGAACCCTAAAGGTTTTGTCATGATCCGGACCGCTTTCATGGACGACATTGTAAATGGGGATGGATCGGTATTCCATCTGAACAAGTTCCTGAATCTGGCTTTTGAAATCATGATTGGCAGTGGGTGTGGCTACGGAATTAATCAGAAACGAAAAATGGCCGTCAATGATTTTAAAAGCAGCATCAAAACCGCCGTCTATGTAAACTGCTGCAATTAAGGCTTCAAACGTGTCTGCCAGTATGGATTGCTTATTCCAGCCTTGGGATTGAATTTCTCCCTTGCCCAGTTGTATATGGGAACCCAGATCTATTCCCCGGGCAATGGATGCAAGTTGAGATTCATTAACCAGATTGGCCCTCATCCTGGACAGATCCCCCTCCTTTAAATCCGGATATCTTTGCATGAGAATGTGCCCGACAACAAGATTTAAAACAGCATCCCCGAGAAATTCAAGGCGTTCATTATCTTTGAGGTCTGTGTCCAGTTGTTCATTGACGAATGAACTGTGCCTTAAGGATTCAACAAGGAGATCCGTATTCTTAAATTCATAACTAAGTTTCCGAGTTAATTCAAACAGAGCTGTTTGTACCATGTGTGTTCCTATTTATAGATTTGAAATTAATTTTTCATACAGTTCATAAGGAACCGAGAAATTCCCCCTGCCCGATCCCATTTTAATTTCGGGCTTAATGGAACCGTGAAAATCCGTACCCCCGGTAATTAATAATCCGTGCCTCTCTGCCATCTCGGTATATCGGGCAATAAGATCCGGCAGTTGTTCAGGGTAATAGGCCTCTACTCCCTTAAGGCCCTTTTCTTTTAAACAGATAATCAGCTTTTCAAGGACATCATCGTTGATGTTGAGAAGAACGGGATGGGCCAGAACGGGGAGTCCCCCGGCATCGAGTATAACTTCAATGGCGCGGTCACAGTCAATACGATATTTGTTAACATATGCCGGTTGCCCGGTTGCCAGATAGCTGTCAAATGCCTCGCTAAGGGATTGAACAAAGCCTTTTTTTACCATTTGTTTTGCAATATGAGGTCTTCCAAGCTGACACTCTCCGCAATCTTTCCGTATTTCGTCCAGCGACAGGTCAAACCCCATGCGATTCAGCAGTTCAATAATCCGGGGATTTCTGTTCTTTCTGGCCTCCTGTAACCGGACAAGGGTATGGTTCAATTGAGTATCATCTATATTGATACCATACCCCAAAATATGAAAGCTTCCCGGATAGGAAAAAGTCGGCGGGGGATTTGCGCTGATTTCAACACCGGTTAAGAATTTAAGAGAAGGGGGTATCCCAATGGCAAGGGCTTCTTTTACGCCCACGATGGTGTCATGATCTGTAATGGATATGGCCCCGAGATTGAGACGTTGGGCCATCTTTAGGATTTCCGATGGTGAAAGCGTTCCATCAGAAGCGGTTGAATGAATATGAAGATCAATTTTCACATTCTTATTTATAATCCGAGGGCTTTTTCAAAAGCCTCTTCTTTGGTTTTACAAGCAATACATAATGTCGTAACCGGTCTGGCCTTAAGGCGACTTGCTGAAATATTGTCACCGCATTTTTCACAGATTCCGAACGTGCCGTCGTCGATACGTGCCAAGGCCTTTTTTATCTTCTTGATCAGCTTGTTTTCTCTATCCCTTATTCGAAGCATAAAATTCCGGTCTGATTCAAGAGACGCACGGTCCGCCGGATCCGGAAAATTCTCTTTCGGGGTGGTCATACCTGAAACCGTATTATCTGCATGACTTAACAGTTCTTCCAACCGGTTGGTTAAAAAGTCTTTAAAATATTCGATATCATTCTTTTTCATGTCAAACCCTTTGAATAAAAAAAACAACTCGGATTTTGTAAAATTAATTAATTTATATTAACAAAATGACTATGTAAAGTAAAATTTTATTTTTTTGTTATTTTTAAAAATTAATTTGACAATCTTGCAATAATCCATGGTTTTTATTTTTAAGCAAGACGTCAATGTTGGTAAATATTCATAGCGCCTTTTGGTATGGATAGAGTATCCAACCATGGCCAAACAAAAATATGCATTAAATAAAAAACATTATCATCCCCACAAAAAAATCAAGTGGTTGCTTTCAAGAATCGCTCCAGCTGTTTCATGCTGTTTACCGTATATATTTTACCGGGATAATCCTTGGGCAATATTTTTTTTATTAAACCGGTAAGAACCTTTCCCGGGCCCACTTCAACAAAGACCTCCACATTTTCGGCCATAAGCCTGCACACGGAGTCATACCATTTTACGGGGCTGCAAAGCTGCCGGGCCATAATCGATTTGATTTCATTGGGATCTTCAGCATAATCGGCCGTTACATTAAACACCACCGGGCGGTCCGGTGGGTTAAAATGCATGGATTCGATAACGTCGCTAAACTCGTCCTGGGCGCCTTTTATCAATTCACTGTGCCACGCGCCGCTGACTTTCAAGGGGATGGCTTTGGCGCCCCGGGAAGAAACCAGGGCGGAAACCTTTTTAACCATGTCCGGCGCTCCGGTGATGACAATCTGCTGTTCGGTGTTGTGGTTTGCCACGGCAACAATTCCGAGTTGTTGCACCTCGGCGACCAGTTCTTGTACGGTATGGATCGGCAACCCGATGATTGCATGCATGACCCCTTGATGCCGGGTAGCTTCACGGTGCATGAGTTCGCCTCTTTTAAAAACCAATCTGATCGTATCTTGTTTTGATATGATGCCCGATGCATGTAATGCGCTGTATTCGCCTAGACTGTGGCCGGCGCATATATCAGGCCCGACCCCATGTTTTTCAATGGCAAAAAAACAGGCCAGATTTACAACGGTTACTACAGGCTGAAGATTCACCGTTTGGGTAAGCTCGTCGAAAGGGCCTTTAAAACACAGGTTGGATAGCCTTTAAAACACAGGTTGGATATATTGATTTTGGTTATCTCTTCCGCCATGTCGAAAATTTCTCTGACACCGTCATATTCCTGATAAAAATCAAGACCCATACCCACGGACTGTGATCCCTGACCGGGAAAAAGAAATGCTGTTTTTTTCAAGGTTATCCTCCGTTTATTCATCAAGTTTAAAAAGTTTTCGGGTAATGTCAAGGTAAGCGGATTTGTTTTGATGATATCCATTGCTCTTTAACAGCAGCATGGGATCATGCATGATTTTATTTATCATGGCGCTTGTCATTCGGGCAATGGCCTGGCGATCATCATCTGACAGATGTTTTAACGCATGCAATGTTTTTTTTATTTCCGCCTGGGCGATGGCATCCATTTTTTCTCTTAAGGCGACGATGGTGGGCACCATGTCCAGATTGTCGTACCATTGCCTGAACCCGATGACGGCCTCGTCAACAATTCTTTCCCCTTTAATCGCCTCCTTGTTGCGGTTTTCAATACTTTCATCGATGACGCCTTTCAGGTCATCGATGTCATAAACATATGAATTCGCCAGACGGTTAATTTCCGGATCGATATTTCGAGGTACCGCGATATCAATAAAAAAAATGGGGCGATTCCGGCGTCGTCGTATGATCGCCTTGACCTGTTCGCGGGTCACAACGTAATCCGTTGATCCGGTAGAGCTGATAACAATGTCAACCCGCTCCAAGCTGTCTGCAATCTCTTCAAATCGGATGGCGCTGCCCTTGAACCTTTTGGCAAGTTTAACCCCGTTTTCAAAGGTTCGGTTGGCGACCAAAATATCCCCGGCTCTATTTCGAATCAGATGTTCAACCGCCAGTTCAGCCATTTCCCCGGCTCCGATAAGGAGCACTTTTTTTCCTTCAAAGGCGCCGAATATTTTGCGCCCCAACTCAATCGCCGCATAACTGATGGATACCGCATGATCTCCGATCCCGGTTTCACTGCGGACGCGTTTTGCCACGAAAAAGGTTCGATGAAACAATTTGTTCAGAATAACACCGGATGTTTTTTTTAAGGTGGCCAGCTTATACGCTTCTTTTAACTGACCCAGTATCTGAGGCTCTCCGACAACCATGGAGTCAAGACTCGAGGCCACCCGGAATATATGCCGGACCGCATCCTCCCCCTTATGGATATAAAGGGATTTTTCAAATTCGGACGCCGGCAGTTTTTTAAATTCGGATAGAAACATTTTCGCCGCTCTAACCGCATTGGATTTGTCCTCGGTGGCCATGAGAACTTCTACGCGGTTGCAGGTTGAGACAAGCACTGCTTCACTGATTACCTGTGATTCCAGAAAAGCCCGCAGTATCGCGGATGTCTCGTCCGGCGAGAAGGCCAGGCACTCCCTCAACGCCACTGGTGCGGTTTTATGATTCAATCCCAATAAGACGATTTCCAACATATTTCTTAATAATATAAATCAGTTGTCTTTGTGTTTGGTAACTTCTCAATAAGTTCTGGTTTATGAAATAATCATATGGACCCGAATCCGTCATTTATTGAAAAGCACCTGTATTTATAGTTTGGTAAAGCCTCCGTGATGGCCCTGCAATAGAAAGTTAACCCCAAAAAAAGTAAATAAAATCACGACAAAACCGATGATCGCCATAATTGCCGCCCTGCGCCCCCGCCATCCCACAGTGAGGCGCTGGTGGAGCAAGGCCGCATACAACAGCCAGGTGATTCCTGACCAGACCTCTTTGGGATCCCAGCTCCAGAACCGGCCCCAAACCGATTTGGCGTAGATGAAACCGGTGATCAGTCCCAACGTAAGCATGGTGAATCCGGTAACAATGCATGCATATCCGGTGGTATCGAGAAGATCTAAAGACGGAAGGCGTTTGAAAAAAAATCCATGAGTTTTGGATTTTATCGTGTGTTCCTGCACAAGATACAACACTCCCACCCCGCAGGCCAGAGCAAATGACGCCTCGCCGATAAAGATGGTAATAACATGAGCCACAAGCCATACACTATTTAAGATAGTGTCGGCCGGATGGGGTGCGCTCGGTAATTGGGCGGCGATGATCATTATCAGGGTGACCAGTGGAGCGGCAAATATGCCCAGAATCTTAAGATGGAACCGAAAGTGAAAGATCAGAAAAACACCGGCAATGGTCCAGCCTGCCATGGACAGGGTTTGGTGAAGATTATTTACGGGAAAATTCCCGGATTGAACAAACCCATAGCCGAGCCATGCCGTATGACATAAAAAGCCGGCTGAAATCAGGTGAATCCCGATCTTTTCAAGGTAATCTTTCTGCAGGAAAAGATAGGCCACGTATCCTGCCGTGCTCAGCATGTAGAAAAAAATGGTTATACCTATCAAAATTTCCACGGATGGCACCTATGCGTCTTTCAAAACCGGGTTGGATGTGGGTGGGTTTGCCATTAATTCGTCAAATAGATACCCCTCACCAAGAATTTCAAAAAGCAAGGAGTTAATCGCTGCAATATCGCCCTGTTTTATCAGGTTAACCACGTCCCGTTTGATCAAGTTTTCAAAAAGATGCTTATGCGCCTCGGGTTCGTGATCTTCGCTTAACAGTTTGGTGCGGATGCCGCCCATAAGCGTCAGAAATTCGGCATATTCGGTTCCGAATTTTTTTTCGAGATCTTTTCGCATTTTTTTTGCAAACGCAGGACTTTTGCCGGAAGTGGATATGGCGATGATCAAATCTCCCCGGTTTACAATGGCCGGGAGAATAAAATTACAAACTTCGGGGCGATCCGCGATATTGCACAGCATACCGAGCCGTTCCGCTTCGGTATGAATCTGTCGGTTCAATTCCGGGTTGTCTGTTGCGCCGATGACCAGAAACATTTGATCAAGATCTGTGGGCTTGAACCCCCTTCTTTCTAATTTCATTAAGCCCTTATTTGAAAGCTCTTCTATCTTTTCGGTAACCGCCGGACTGACAACCACCACCATTGCACCACAGTCCAGCAGGGTCATTACCTTTCGGGTGCCCACATCACCCCCACCCACCACCAGACAGTTTCGATTTCGGATATCAAGATTGACCGGATAGTATCTCATGGACCCTCAAAACAAACCCCATAACCGTTGCCGGAAGGGGGCCAAAACATAAAAGCTATTGTCAGAAAAAGCACAAAACTCAAAATTGAGTAACTCGTAAAAAGTTAATAAATCCAAATAACATGTTCACATCAAAATAGCCATCCCAATCAAAAAATCAAGCCATATACATTACTTTTATTGTAATATCAATCCATTGTCTTGCCCAGTTCCCGGTGTAAATCAAAACCGTTGGTAAACGCTAATCCTTGTCTTGTCTATTGACAAACCGTGGTTCCGATGTCGGGTGTCAGGTTTCAGCTCTTCAAGTTTCTCAACCCTGACACCTGAAACCTGACACCTTTTCCCCAAAGCTAAATACGTAGCGCAGACAAACATGGATTTTCATATTGCCAACAGCCGTGATTCACACCCCCCAGTTCCCGGACCTGTAATGATACGTTTATCCGAACACGCGGGGGGATACGTTTTTGACCGTTATGCCGTGTTATTCTTTTTTGTCCTTGGGATAAATAATCAGCCGATCTCCCGGATGGATCGGCTCATTCAAGTCAATACGGTTCCAGATAATAAGCACATTCAGGGGTACATCGAACTTCTCGGCAATAGAGGATAAATTGTCCCCCTCTTTAATGACATAGATCCGATCGGTTTTGTCTGCCTGGTACGCCGTAACCAGTTTTTTATACCGCGAATCAAACTCTTTTTTCGCCCCTTTGGGAATGAGAAGTGTATGGGTGCCTTCGGCAAGATAATGTCCCCGAATTTCGGGATTAAGATCCTTGATGGCTTTAAAATCCGTTCCCGAAGCCTTTGCGATCAGGCTGATGGGAATTTCCCGGAAACAATCCATGGTGATCCGGTCGAATTCAACGGCCGGATAATACTCATCATCCGTGAGATTAAATCCGAATTTAACCGGATCTAAAACAATCAGCTTGACCGAAAGAATACGAAATATGAATCGCTGGGTTTCCAGGGGCAGGTAGAGCCGGTAATAATCGCGGGTGTGCTGCACCATAATTTCAGCAGTTAGCCCTTCTTCACCCATATTATACGCGGCCGCGGCAAGGGTCCAGTATCCCATGGATTGGTATAGCGTCTTAAAATACGTTATGGCAGCCCGGGTGGAGGCAAATAAGTTGCGCCGTTCATCGATATTTTTGTCTATTATCAGCCCGTTCTTTCGGCCCG